>JACUTX010000272.1 GCA_014859615.1 Desulfuromonadales bacterium
TCATCATTTATCACGCGCCGATCACAGAGTTAAAAAGAGCCGAGAACGTGATTCAGAAGCTCGCCTACTTCGATCATCTGACCGGCCTGCCGAATCGGCTGATGCTTTATGATCGGTTACTGCACGCCCTCGATTGGGCACAGCGTCAGGACGAGAGTATCGCGGTCATGTTTCTTGATCTCGATCATTTCAAGATCATCAACGACAGCCTCGGCCACGAGGCGGGCGATGCGCTGCTGAAAAGCGTCGCCAAACGCCTGTCCGGATGCATTCGCAAATCCGACACCGTCGCCCGCCTCGGCGGGGATGAATTCGTCATTCTGCTCGCCAATATTAAAGATTTTTCTGACGTTACATCCCTGGCCAACAAGGTTCTGCATGCCCTTTCCCACCCGTTTTGCATCAAAAAACGGGAAATCTACACCTCAACCAGCATCGGCATCAGTCTCTATCCGAACGATGCCGACAGCGTTGAAAAATTGATCCGCAATGCCGATCTGGCCATGTATCAAGCCAAAGAACGGGGGCGCAACGCCTATCTCTTTTTTGCGGACGAGATGAATGAACGCCTTGAGCAGAGACGAGAGATGCAAAGGGCGTTGCACGAAGCGGTCGAACGGCACGAATTCAGACTCTTTTATCAGGATCAAATTGATCTGGCAACCGATCGGATCTGCGGCGTTGAAGCGTTGCTCAGGTGGCAACATCCGGCTCTGGGACTGCTCGCTCCAGATATTTTTCTCGAAATTGCCGAAGAGTCTGGACTGATCATCCCGATCGGCAACTGGGTGCTGGAAACGGCCTGCCAGCAAATCAAGAAATGGGATGAAGCCGGGCTGCCGCCGATGCGGGTCGCGATCAATATATCGAGTAAACAGCTCTACCAGATGAATCTGGCTCTAAAAATAAAAAAGACTCTGTCCGAAACCGGTTTTGATCCTGCCCGTCTTCTGATCGAAGTGACGGAAAAGGTTGTTCAGAGTCATTTCAAACGGGCAGAGCAGGTATTGCATGAGCTCAAAGAGCTCGGTATCCAAATCGCCATCGATAACTTCGGTTCCGGATTATCATCGCTTGCGCAGCTCCGTCTCCTCCCCGTCGACCAACTCAATATCGACCACCCTTTCATCCACGAAATCACAAACGATCCGCACGACACGGCGATCGTCCGCTCAATTATCACCACCGCTCACAACCTCGAACTGAAGGTCATAGCTAAAGGGGTCGAAACACCCGGTCAACGCGATTTTCTCAAAGCGCACGGTTGCGAAGAGATTCAGGGATACAATTTTTCACGGCCGTCACCGGAAGCCGAAGTCACGGCGTTTCTTCTGGTTAAAACCGGCGTCGGTTAAAGAGAGTATCAGTATGCCTCGCTGTAATCCGGAAAACTCTGATACCAATCTGGATGCCGCCGCGCTGTTGCAATAGCAGATTCGACATCGGCAATCAGCCGCGCGCGATCCTTGGGATAACTCCCGGCCAGATTCAAAAAGTTTGACGCGTGATTGGAGCGCAGTATCGTGCGGGCCGGATGCAACTGTTTGACGATCGCCAGCGCCTCTTCCAGAATTTCACCACGGGTCTGCTGCGTCACCTGCTCAAAATAGGCGAGATTATGGCGGCTGAACAGGGTTAACAACGAAAAATATTCCGGTGACAACAAATTGATCCAATCCGCAGTCCCGGCTGCATGCTCAACAGTCCGATCTTGTCCACCCAACCCTAAAATAGCGGTGATCGACAATTTTATTCCGGCAGATTGTGCTTTACGGCAGAGTTCTAGCATTTGCGGCGCAGCATACCCTTTATTCACCAGTTTCAGGGTCGCGTTATCCCCGCTCTCCAACCCGAAGTAAAGAATCCGCAGCTTCTTGTCGCGCAGCTGTGCCAACTCCTTTTCATTTTTTGTCGTCAAGCTGTTCGGTGAAGCGTAGGCACCAACCCGGGCAAGATTTGGATAAGTTGTGGCCAGATGATCAAGAATCTGCATTAAACCTTCCTGCGGATAGACCAGCGCATCACCATCAGCCAGAAAGACGCGTCTGATCCCGCTTTGATAAAGTTTGGGGATCGATTCGATCTCGGCGACAATCTCGGAAACCGGACGGAGACGAAACTGTTTATGCTTGTACATGCCGCAAAAAGTGCAGCTGTTCTGCGAACAGCCGACAGTGATCTGGAAAATAAGGCTGGATGCTTCACTCGGAGGGCGAAATAAAGGTTCTTCGTACTGAAACATAGACGATCCTGAAAAAAAATTGTTTGAATTTAAATCGGTGTTGATTAAGCAGATGAACGGTTCATGACGTAAAAGACTCCCCACTGCAATTCATACAAAGGGGAGCCTTGATCAACCTGACAGAATAACAATCAGTTCGTCGTGACCGGGACCGGTCGCAGAACAATCTCGATCCGACGGTTCTTGCTCCGTTCTTCCGGCGTATCATTAGATGCGACGGGGTTATTCTCGCCAAAAGAGATCGCCAGAAGCTGAGCAGACGGCACACCTTCGGCTTCAAGAAGGCGGACGACACTCGCAGCCCGGGCTGCGGCCAGTTCCCAGTTGGACGGGTATTTCTCCTGCAGATTTCCGCTGATCGCGACATTATCGGTAAATCCGGCAACAATCGTCTGATAAGGGCTCTTCTTCAGCTCGGCTGCTGCCCGCTGCAAAACTTCAAACCCCTGCGGATTCAGATCGGCCGAACCGGACGGGAAGAGAATTTCGTTGGCGAGATTAACCTTGACGCCGGTCTTCATCATTTCGATCTTCACCTGGCTCGCCTGCTGTTCCTTGGCAAAAGTGGTCTGCAGACTATCGTAGACCTGCTGCTGGCGAGTAACTTCTGCTTCGGCTTCCGCAGCCTTCATCGCAGCGGCCTGCTTCTCCTGCTCGGTCTCGGCAACCAGCGAACTCAACCGCACCTGTTCCTGACTCAAAATATCCTTTTCAATGGCAAGTTTGTTTTTCTCTGCCTGCAGCGCTGCCTTCTCCTCAAGGGCCAGATTACGCTCGTCGATCATCATCTCGTACTTCCCCGAAGAGACACAACCGGAAACCGACAGGAGCAAAAAGCCGATCAATCCAAAAGCCACCCCTTTGCTCTGCCAAAAATTCGTTCGCCCAGCTCTTTGACCTGACATAATTTTCTCCTGACTCAATTCGTGTGAACAACCGTGAGGGAAAGACTCCCCGAGACAACCCTTTAAAGGTCACCTCAGGCTGTTCATAATACCAGAAAATTTGTGCACGACCACTCAAAACATTTATATTACTCCCTTATGTAATGATTCAATCTTGATGCTTTCGTAAAAAGTTGTTGAGCTTAAAAAGCTGTGGTAACCTTTTTGGGCACTCTTTTCTGTTATGCTCAATCATTTA
>JACUTX010000273.1 GCA_014859615.1 Desulfuromonadales bacterium
CCCGTGTTCTGCCGATGGGGAAATTTCTGCGGAAAACCAAGCTCAACGAACTGCCACAGTTGATCAACATTTTCCTCGGCGACATGAGTGTCATCGGCCGGCGACCGCAAACGCAAAGTCACGTCGATATGATCGATGCCGCCGTGCGGAGCAGGATTTTAAAGGCAGCGCCGGGACTGTCCGGAGTCGGGTCGATTGTCTTTCGCGACGAAGAGACAATCCTGACCCATAGTCCCAAGGGGCATGAACGGTGCTTTGCGGAAGATATCCAGCCCTATAAGGGTCAACTGGAATTGTGGTATTGCGAACATCAATCGCTGTGGTTGGATATCCAGTTGATCGTACTGACGCTGGCGGCGATTTTCTCATCCGATAGCAAATTACATTTAAAATGGTTGCACGATTTACCCGAACCGCCGGCAGCGTTGCAGGGTTTTGTCTGATTTTTGGGAGGACAGCATGAAACTGATCGATCGCAAACTCTTGACCTGGCTCTCAGCGCAGGCCGCGGCCAATCCCCGCTTACGGCAGAATTTCAATATTCACGACAGTAACGCTGAAGCGTGCCAGCGTCTGCTCAACGCCGTTGAGCCCGGCAGTTATATCCGTCCGCACCGCCACCTCACTTTTGCCAAGCCGGAGAGTTTTGTCGGCCTGCGCGGCCGGATTGCTCTGCTGACTTTCGATGATGGCGGTGAGGTTATCCAGATCGTCCCGTTCGGGCCGCAGGAAGATGTGGCCGGGGCCGATATCCCTTGCGACACCTGGCACACGGTGGTCAGCCTCGAAGCCGGTTCGGTCTTTTACGAAGCGAAACCTGGTCCTTTTGATCCCAGCCATAAAAGCGACATGGCGAGCTGGGCACCGGCAGAAGGGAGCCCGGATGCTGCGGCTTATCTGCAGGGGTTGGTTGATCTGGTCAGGAAAATATAGAACAAGATCGACGGGTCGCGTCCCGTCAGACGCCATACTTTTTTTGCAGGCGCCAAAAAAAAGTATGCAAAAAATGGCTTTCTCCTGCGGAGGGCATCTCCGACGCCGTCCTTGAGGGGATCTATGGATTCCGGAGGTATTGACTGCGGCTGTGATCCTTGGCACCGAGGGCGTGGCCCGTATTTATTGCGCGGGCCCCCTGACCAGGCAAAGGCAAGCTTGTAACAGCCTCACAGATCGCTTTGCAGTTCCGCACCGTTTGCTTTGATCCCAGACGCCATGTCTTTTCTTCAGTCATTCAATCGGATAAAATCTGATTAAACTTAAATGCTTATGGGGGGCTTGACTTCGTAATTGTCCAACGGCTCGTTGGACAATTACCTGCTATTATGTCTTTCTGCGGCAATAACTGAATTGATTGTGAGTTTGCCCCGTGTTAATTTGATGGAAGCAGGGGTCGAGGGTGCCGGGTGAGAGGTATTTATCGGAGGAATTATGGCAAGCACACTTGAAAAACGGTTTGAGACTTTGGTGGGTGATGTCCACGCGATTCAGAAAGAGCTGATACTCTCTAAAATACAACATATCAAAAGAACCAAGCGGCACCAGGAGGCCTGGACTGCCCTTTCTCAAAAGATCTCCTCCGCATGGGATTCCGTTTCTGCGGTCGATGAAATTACTTCTCAGAGAGAAAAAAAATGGTGAATTCCGTTACCATTGACAGCTCGGTGATCATTTCATCGCTGCTTCCCTCGGAGAAACGATATGAAGAGGCTTGTCAAATCTGGGATAAAGTTTTGAGTGGCGAAACTCCGGCGGTCATGCCCTATTCAGTTCTGGTGGAGGTTGTTGCCTCAATTCGGCGGCGTACAGGTTCTGAACTTCTTGCTGTAGAAATTCAGAAAACCTTGGAAAACATCGCGGCGCTTTCGTTTGTCATGCTTGATAGCCGTGCTGCTGCCAAAGCGTGCAGAATTGCCACGAAAACAGGTCTGCGCGGGATGGATGCTCTGGTTGTGCAGATTGCCAAAGAATACAAGACAAAATTGATCACGTTTGACAACGAAATGCTTCAGAAAGCGACTTCCGTTCTATGATACGCCTTGATTTTATCCCCCTCCATTGAGATAAGTCTGTTTCTCTGAAAGTCGCAGCAAATAATCGCTCTGCTGATTTACGATAATAGCGGCAAGGTCATCCAGATCGTGCCGTTTGGGCCACAGGAAGATGTGGCCGGGGCCGATATCCCTTGCGACACCTGGCACACGGTGGTCAGCCTCGAAGCCGGTTCGGTCTTTTACGAAGCGAAACCTGGTCCTTTTGATCCCAGCCATAAAAGCGACATGGCGAGCTGGGCACCGGCAGAAGGGAGCCCGGAAGCTGCAGTCTATTTGCAGGGGCTGGTTGATTTGGTCGTTGCACGCGGATAAGTTCGGATAGAATCTGATAAAATCTGATTTTTTTTGGCTACATCCTCTTTTAACAGGGATAAAGGGGATGCAGGGGATAACGACAAGGTCAAGACGGTTGGCTTTTTTAGTTAAAAGTAGAAGCACTTAGCCCGGGCTGGATCTATCCCCTTAATCCCTTTCATCCCTGTAACCATTTGTTTAGTCTGCCTTTATCAGAAGTTATCAGATTTGATCCGCGTCTTCTGTGATCTCTAGCAAGCAAAGCGAACGGGCGAGAGACAAAGCCTTCCGCTGCCCTCTTGCCGAGCCCCTCCTGTGAAACTTCCGTTTAATTGCTATTACGCTTTACGTCATACCTTCTCTACGGTAGAATAGAAAGCAAATGATAAAAAGCTTCCGGGATAAAAATACTGAGGCGCTCTTTCACGATGAGCTGGTGCGGCGCTTCAAAGACTTTGAGCGACCGGCGCGGCGTAAGCTGTACTATCTGCATAGAGCAAAGTCATTACAGGATTTGCGTGTGCCACCTGGAAATCGGCTGGAAGGTTTAAGTGGTAACCGGGCTGGACAGCACAGCATCCGTATCAATGACCAATGGCGAATCTGCTTTGTCTGGCTTGATGGTGACGCTTATGAGGTCGAGATCATCGACTATCACTAATATGGAGTCAAAACTATGAGCATCTATCTTGATCCGATCCACCCCGGTGAAATACTGCTGGAAGATTTCCTTAAGCCGCTGGGAATCAGTATCAATAGGCTGGCGCGTGAGATTGACGTGCCGCCGGGAAGGATAAGTACTATCGTCAACGGCAAGCGTTCTATTACCGCTGATACCGCCTTGCGTCTGGGGCTTTATTTTGGGGTGTCTCCGGAACTTTGGCTGAATCTGCAAACGGATTATGATCTGCGGGTTGCACGGCGGGCGACTGTGCTGCATGTCATTCCGCTGCAGATGGCATCTTAATACCAGATCTGATTGGCGCTAATCTTCCGCAGAAGAATTTCTCCCTCCCTTTCAACGTCTTAGGGGGTCA
>JACUTX010000274.1 GCA_014859615.1 Desulfuromonadales bacterium
CTTTTGTATCGTCTGCTGATTTATGCTCTGCAACAGGATGAGGCGGGGCTGGAGCACATTTATCAGATCGATGCTGGCATGCGACATCGCCTCGATCAGGCGGCTGCTGAGGCAACCGACTACGAATCTCTGGTCGATATGGTCAAATCGAGACAGTTGACCCGCACCCGGATTCAGCGGCTCCTCTCTTACGTGCTGCTCGGTCTCGATGCCGGACTGATGAACGAGATGCTCGATTGCGGCCCGCTTTATCTGCATCTGCTCGGGCAGAGTCGTGCGGGGGAGACCTTTCTCGCTGCGAAGCGCAAGGAGATTGAACTGCCGCTGGTCGCCAATTACTCCAGGGTGCAGAGTCAGTTGAAGCGGCACTATGCAGGGGATTCGGAGCGGTTGCGTCTGGCAGAGGAGCAGTTGCGGCTGGAACTTAAGGCGTCGCGAATCTACAGTCTGCTCCTCCCCGGTTTTTGCCGCCAGAATCGCAATCGTGATTATTTTCAGTCGGTCATTCGCGTCGATTAATTCCCACTCTGAAACTAAATCTCCCCGAGACTCTCCAGTCTGCGCGTCACCTTGTCGATCGGCTCCGGACTCTCCATGTCCCCGGCACTGCTGGCACCAAGCTCCTTGAATTTTCGCGCCGTCACCAAAACCCGCGTGTCGAGAGAAGAGACCGCCCGATTGTAGCTGTCGACCGCCCGGTCGAGCCCTTTGCCGAGATTGGCGACATGGCTGGTGACGGTCAAGAGTCGTTCATACATCTCCTTGCCGAGGGCGCTGATCTGCTGCGCGTTCTCGGCCAGCTGCTCCTGCCGCCAGCCGTACGCCACCGCCCGGAGCAGGGCGATCAGTGAGATCGGCGTGGCGAGCAGCACCTTCTTGTCGACACCAAATTCGATGAGCGACGGATCGTGTTCGAGGGCAGCCGAGAAGAAGCTCTCGCCCGGAAGAAACAACACCACAAATTCCGGCGTCGGCTCAAACTGATCCCAATAACGCTTTTCTGACAACTGCTGCATGTGCGTCCGGATCTGCCGCGCATGGGTCTTGAGATGTTCGCGTTTCTCCTGCTCATTCTCCGCTTCCAGCGCGGCAAGATAAGCCTGGAGCGGCGCTTTGGAATCGACCACGATATTTTTACGGGTCGGGAGTTTGATCACCAGATCGGGACGGAGTCGACTCTCATTGCCGCTCGCCGTCTCTTGTTCCATGAAGTCACAATAGTTGACCATTCCGGCCAGTTCGACCACCCGTCGCAACTGAATCTCTCCCCAACGGCCTCTGATCGTTGGCGCCCGCAGCGCCTTGACCAGATTACCGGTCTCTGATTCGAGCTTCGCCTGTGTGGTCAGAAGTGACTGCAACTGTTCATCAAGGCGGGCATAGGCTCCGGTGCGGGCTTTTTCCAGTTCGCCGATCCGATTGTCGACCTTGACCAGCGATTCGTGCAGCGGTTTGACCAGCTGGTCGATCGCCAGCTGCCTGCCGTCGAGGTCACTGCGTGCGGTGGTCTGAAATTTTTCCAGGGTGTTTTTGGCCAGATGTAAAAAAGACGAATTGTTACGGTTGAGGGCATCGGCGGAGAGCGCTTTGAAGGATGTCTGGATCTTCTCTTCCCATTCGCGCGTCAGCGCCAGTTTCTCGGCAAAAAACTGCTTCTGGCTCTGCAGGGTTGATCGCAGCGCCGCGTTCTCTTCACCCAGATTTGTCGCCCGTTCCCTGACGGCGAGTAATTCGGTGCGAAAATCCCGGTTGATCCGTTCAGAATTTTCGAGCTGCACCTTCAAGGTTGCAGTCAGGGTCGATTGTTCATTGAGCAAAGAGGCCTTTGCCTGAGCGATCTTGCCGCGCAATATTCCCCAGGTGAGACCGGCACCGGTCATCAGGGCGATAAAAATGGTGAAGTAGAGTCGGGCGTCGTTCGTCATCATACATTTCTCCTGTCCGGGTCATTTCGGTTAATCTAACAGGTGAGAGTATGATCAACAAGCGTGACATGATAAGTCAAAAAAAAGTGAATCAGAACTCGCAGTATTGGCGCAGGTCGCTGGCAAAATCTTTGAGTGTCAGATCGGTCAAGACGACCGATTGCTTGCATTTCCGGCAGGATCGTGCCTCTGTGGGGATATAGTCGCTAAAATCAACGGAGAGGATTTTTTGACATTGTGGACATTCAAAACCGATTCGCAGCTCCATTTTTTACTCTCCTTATCAAAGCAAGATTAGGAAAGTTTTATATCTATCAGCAGACGAATATTCATGGCAAGTGAAAAAACACAAATAGCGAGCGACCGTATGGTTTGGTCTCCCCTCTCTTCGCCGTTGCAGCGGTTAAGGGAGTTTGAATGCGACGGAGCAGGCTGGACAGCGAACACGCTTGCCGGACAAGGTCTCCTTGTAGGCAAGCTTGTGATTACACCCTTCGCAGCGGGCAAACAGAGTGGCCGGTTTGGCCGCCGGTGGAGGTTGTGGTGCTGGTACCGACTCCGGTTGAATCTCGGGTACCGTTTCCGGCGTGATGGGGGGGGGCGATTCCTGATCTTTTAGAATCGATGCGGCAATGTCGTCGAGGGCTTCGGAGGAGAGCGATGGTTCGATTTCATCAAAGGCCGCAGCAAAATCTTCCTGAATCTCTTCTTTCGCTGGTGAGTCTGCCGGGGCTCGAAAGCTTGGCGTATCGAAGGTGAATCCAGCATATTTTGAGGTTTCGGGCTGAGGCTCTTTTGAGCTCTCTTTATCGCCAGCGTCTGCCGTCGATTTTTCAGTAAGATCGATGTCGGGGAAATTGTCGAGTGATTCTGAAGACCGATTCTCTTCAAGCTCGGGTTCCAGAGTCTCAAAGTCAGCCGGAGCCTCTTCACTGAATTCTATGTCAGCAAATGCGTCGAGTGACCCGGAGGGGGTCTCTTCTGCCGTTTCAAAGGCAAATGAAGACTCTTCGAGCTCAAACTGGTCTGTGGTGAAATCGGCGGAGATTTCATTAGATGTGAGGGGGATTTTGTCGTCCAAAGTAGAGGGGACCGGGTCACCAAGATCACCAAAGTCACCTTCAAATTCAAACCCGAATTCATCATCTGGACCCAAGGCGAATTCCGGTGTGGGGCTCTTTAATGCAAAATCGGTATCGAGAGAGAGCGTTGCAGCTGTTACATTCTCCTGCGGCTCAGTTTGGCCGAGCTCTTCAGCGTTGCTCTCTTGATCTGTGCGGTCGAGTGACTCTCGGTCGCTGCGATCCTCTCTGTTCAAAAAATCGTCGGTGGAAGCAGATTTGCCGGAGAGGTCAAACTCATCTCTGTTATCGAGATCGGCTGCAGGTTCGAAAGTGAAAGAATCGAACTGATCTGTCTCTTCATTTTTGTCAAG
>JACUTX010000025.1 GCA_014859615.1 Desulfuromonadales bacterium
CCGCCCTTTTTGTATTAACACTCCATTTTGATTTTGCGGATCAGCCGACATTTTTCCAGTGGCCATGCAGGTTGCAGTATTCGCGTGCAGTCACTTCTTTGGCGTCGATTTTAAAAGTCGCTTCCGGAGCATCACCCGGTTTGAGGAACTGGGTGTACGATTTGCCGTCGGCCAGAATCTCTACCCACTGGATGTAGTGCGCTTCTTCCATAGGGTGCGCGACGCTGCCGACCTTGACCTTGATGGTTCCGCTGCTCCGTTCGATAACCGGCACATGCTTTTCTTTGGCGGCGTCGACGGTGTTTTCCGCCAGCAGGGCCATTACTTCTCCGCAGCAGACCAGGGAACCTTTCCCCCCCTGAACGGTCTCAACGATATTGCCACAGATGTCACATTTGTAAACTTCAAAGATTTTTGCCATGAGAAACTCCTTTTATTGGATGTGGTTTGGATGGGTGGATCAGAAACGATTCAAATGTTACCACGGCGCTCTTTTTTTGCAAGCCGCAAATCAAGAGTGCCAATAATCGCATTCTGATTGATCTGCTTGCGAGGCGTCCCCCTTTTCTGTTAGCATGCGTTTTTCAGGAGGTTGCCATGGAACAGATTGAAAAACGTCTGATCGAGCTTGAACTGCGTTATATGAGTCAGGAACAGACGGTTGAAGAGCTGAGCGATGAAGTTGCTCTTTGTCATAAGCGGCTCAACGAACTGGAGCGGCAGAATCGATCCTTGCGGGAGATGGTGCAGAATCTGGCCCCCGAGGCGATAGAGTCACCGGACGAATGAGCCCGTTACATTTTGATTACAGCAACATGCGTCAGCACCTTTTGCAGGCGGTTATCATCGTCTGCTTCGGTATCGGTATCGGATTGATGTTTAATTATCCGGTACTGATCAAGGCGTTTAAAGGCGAGGGCTCTTCAGGCGAGCGTCTCTTGTCTGAACCCGCTTCGATGCAGAGCCCCCGCCCGGTGCTGTTGGAAGAGATCGCCGCACTGCAGGGGAGAGTCCGGTTGATTGATGCCCGGATTCCCGAGCTCTATGTTGAGGGGCATCTCCCCGGCGCGCTCTCCTTGCCTTACTCTGAAATCTCTGACCACCTCGAAAGTTTTATGACTCAGGTCACAAAAGGTGAAACGTTGGTCATCTACTGCAGCGGTTATGGCTGTCCTGACTCTTTTGATCTTGCACTCCTTTTACAGGGGGAGGGCTTTATCGATGTCAGGGTCTTTGAGGGGGGCTTTCCGCAATGGCGCGATGCGGGCAATCCGATCGAAACGAGGTTGCCATGAAACCACGCGGTTACTATTCCTGGCATCTTTGTCGACTGCTGCTCGGTGGCGTCTTTCTCTATGCCGGTCTGCTCAAAGGGCTGAACATCGAAGAGTTTGCCGGGCAGGTGGCGGCGTATCAGCTCCTTTCTTATCAATGGAATTACATTGTTGCTGCAATTCTGCCGTTTATCGAGCTGATCGTCGGTCTACACCTCATCTTCAATCGCTGGGTTCGGGCTGCTGCTCTGGTGGCGGCCGGTCTCTGCAGCACTTTTCTGATTCTGCTCGGCTCACTGTTACTACGCGGGTTAGAGATCGATTGCGGTTGTTTCGGGCCGCAGGACAGCAGTACGCCGCTGCAGGCGATTCTGCGCAATCTCCTTTTGCTGGCGATGGCGCATTTTGTTTTTCATCTCCGTAATCACTACTCTTTGGCGTCGATCGACGCGACTCGAAACGACTTATTTTATGGATGATTGGCAGCTGGGACTCAAGGCCCGTCCGGTCGATCCGGTTGCGCTGGCAGCAGCTTTTGATCTCGATCCGGTCGAGACGAAAGAGGTGACGACGGCTTATCCGGCCCTCCTTACCCCTTATCTTCACCGGTTGCTTCAGACGGCGTCCGAAGCGCTGCGGCGCCAGTTTCTCCCTGATCCGCTTGAGCTGTGCCCTGATTCACTCCCTGTGGATCCTCTCGATGAGCAGCGGCTGGCGCCGGTTCCGGCAGTGGTGCATCGTTACCCGAACCGGGCCCTGTTGCTGGCGACAAACAGCTGCGCCGCCTATTGCCGGTTCTGTACCCGTAAGCGGCGGGTTGGTCGACGCGAAAACCGCCTCACTTTCGGGGAGATTCTAGACGGTATCGCTTATATCGCCGCGACGCCGCAGATTAATGAAGTGGTCATCTCCGGCGGTGATCCGCTCACCCTCTCTGATTCTCTCCTCGGCGAAATTCTGCAGCGGTTGCAGAAGATCGAGCATGTCACTCTGCTGCGGATCTCAACCCGGACTCCGGCGGTTTTGCCGGAGCGGATCACACCGTCCTTGGCAGCGTTGCTCGGCCGCTTTCACCCCCTTTATCTCACTACTCATTTTAATCATCCGGAGGAACTCACTCTTGAGGCGAGAGAGGCCTGTCGTCTGCTCGCCGATAGCGGAGTGGTGTTGGCTAATCAGACGGTTTTGCTCAAAGGGGTTAATGACGATGCGGCGACGCTGGCGACTCTGTTTACAAAGCTTTTGCACTGCCGGATCCGTCCCTATTATCTGCATCAGATGGATCCGGTTCATGGCACCGGCCACTTCCGGGTTCCGGTCGAAACCGGCCTTCAGTTGATGGCGGAACTGCGCCAAACCATTTCCGGTCTGGCGATGCCGCACTATGTGATCGATACTCCAGGCGGCCTCGGCAAGGTCGCTCTGCTCCATGATTCGATCCTCTCCCTCGGTCCGGTTGTCCGGCTGCAGACAGCATCGGGCCAGGTGGTCGACTACCCGAATGCGCAGTGAAATGAGTGCGTATGCGCCTTGTTTCAGTCGCACCGAAAGGAGATCCTCTCAACCTTGTGTTACTATTGATTTCGTCCTCGAACGCAAAAAGGAACTATTATGAAGCTGTTATTGAAAAGTCTGCTGTTGAGCGCTGTTTTTCTCTCTTTCTCCTTTTGTCTCGTTGCCGCAGAGCAATCGGGGACGGTCGATCCGGTAGAGACGAAGTTTCGCAGCGCTTTTCCGAACCTGACGGATACGGTGCTCAATCCGACGCCGATTGAGAACATGTATGAGGTGGTGAGTGCCGGGCGGATTCTGTACTACTTTCCCGACACCTCACACCTGATGTTCGGTGCTCTGGTCGATAAAGACGGCATCAACCTCACCCAGATGCGGCTCGTCGAAGAGCTCCCCCTTGATAAGGCGGTAAAGATCGGGACCGGGCCGAAAAAAGTGATCGAAGTGACCGACCCGGATTGCCCGTATTGTCGCAAAGCGAGCCAGTTTTTTGCAGACAAGGACGAACTCGTGACCCGTTATGTTTTCTTCTATCCGCTCATGGAGATCCACCCCGATGCGGCAAAGAAATCGGCCTTCATCCTGTCGTCCAAAGATCGTGCCGCCGCTTATCATCAGGTGATGGACGGTAAATACGACACGGTTCCTCTGCCGGAGTTTGAGGATAACAGATGGCTGGAGGATCATCTGCGGTTGACGCAGCTGATCGGTGTTCGCAGTACACCGCAATTCTGGATCGATGGCGAAAATATTCAGGGGGCCAATATCTCTGAACTGGAACGTTTGATTTCACCGCCAAAAACCGATTGAACAGGATCGATATGGAACCGACTGAGCATCGGCACGGCCTGAAAAACCAGTTTGCCAGTGATAACTACTCTGGTATCTGCCCCGAAGCGTGGCAGGCGATGCAGGAAGCGAACATCGGCTACGCCAACGCCTATGGCGATGATCTCTGGACTGCGCGCGCCTGCAATAGTCTGCGTGATTTCTTCGAGACCGATTGCCAGGTCTTTTTCGTCTTCAACGGCACCGCCGCCAATTCCCTGGCGCTTTCGGCCCTCTGTCGCTCTTATCACAGTATTATCTGTCATGAATTGGCCCATATTGAGACCGATGAATGCGGTGCTCCGGAGTTTTTCTCCAACGGGACCAAGATGTTGCTGGTTCCGGGTGCCGGCGGCAAGGTCGACCCGCAAGCAATCACTTCTGTTGTGACCCGTCGCACCGATATCCACTACCCGAAACCAAAAGTCCTCTCCATTACCCAGGCGACCGAACTCGGAACCGTCTATACGCCGGACGATCTCCGCTCGGTTCAGGAGACGGTTGCCCGGTACGATCTGAAGCTGCATATGGATGGTGCCCGTTTCTCCAACGCCGTTGCCAGCCTCGGGGTTGCACCAAAAGAGATCACCTGGCGAGTTGGAGTCGATGTTCTCACTTTCGGCGGCGCCAAGAGCGGCATGGCTCTGGGCGAGGCGGTGGTCTTTTTTGATAAACGCCTCGCCGAGGAGTTCGATTATCACTGCAAACAGGCGGGGCAACTCGCCAGCAAGATGCGTTTTCTGGCGGCACCGTGGTACGGGATGCTGACCACAGGTGCATTGCTTGATCGGGCCGGTCATGCCAACGCCATGGCCAGAGAGTTAGCGGCGCAACTGAGCAATATTGACGCCATCGAGATCGTTCATCCGGTTGAGGCGAATGCGGTCTTTGTCCGGATGCCGCAACCTATGATTGATCGACTTAAAGGTGCCGGTTGGCATTTTTATACATTTATCGGGACTAAAGAGGCCCGGCTGATGTGTTCCTGGCAGACGACCCGGGAGGATATCGCCGCTCTGGTTGCCGCAGCGCGAGGCACGACCTAAGGCTCAGATCAATCTGCAGATCAATCTTTGGTGGCTTAACCAAAAAAAGGACGTGCATGCGTAAGTTTGCCAACCTGTTTTTTACGCTCTATCTGGTCGATGCAGTCGTCTCGTTTCTGCATGAATTATCCGCAGCTTTTTTGCAGACTTCGGCAACCAGCACGCTGCGTAATCTGATTGCTGTTGCTCTTTTGCTTCTGGCGCTGCCGCTCTATATCAGCCTCGGTATCGATCGACGGCTGCCGAAAACAGTTATCATCCCCCAGACGCTATTTATTGTCTGGATGGCACTGGGGGCCTGGCCGATCGCCAATACGGCCGGTCTTTTCGGTCTGTTTGCGGCCGCAATCCAGATTCTGCTCGGTCTGCTCCCGTTCATTCTTTATGCCGGAACCGCCGGGTCCAACCGCCTGCTCCCCGAAGAGAGGTTCCTCTCTGAATTTTTCGCCCTGCGCAATACGCTCCTCTTTTTTCTTTTGCAGATCATTTTTCTGCCGCTGTTTGCCGCCTTTATGGTGGTCTCGGTTGTGGCGCAGTATGCCGACCAGGGGACGGCCGGTTTTATGCGTCTGGGGAGTGACGGGATCTACATGGAAGAACGCAGCTACAGCCGCGCCGGAAAAACAATTCGACTCGCCGGCATGATACATGTCGGTGAAAAAGATTTTTATCACGACCTGACCAGTTCGAAAGTTTCCGGAAAAACGGTGATTCTGCTGGAGGGGGTAACGGATCAGGATCATCTATTGACCGTCCCGTTCGACTACGGCGAGGTGGCGAAGACGCTCGGATTAACCTCGCAATCCGAGGTTGAATTTGCCGGTAGAATGATCGATGCGGACGACCTAAAGCAACTCGGAGCTGAAGAATTCGTATCTCAGCAGCCACATCTCATCCGGGCGGATTCAGATTTGAACCGTTTTTCTCCCGAGACGATTGAATTGCTCAACAGGCTCGGTACGCAGTTTTTGAATAACGATTCGCTGCCACAAGGATTGCAGGCTTACGACAGCTGGGCTCGCGAAAATGTGACCGCCGAGACCATGAATATCTTCATGACGGATATTCTGCATTCCCGTAATGAGATCGTCATCGCCTGGCTCGATCAGGTTTTGCCGCTCTACGACAGTGTGGTGATCCCCTGGGGAGCTCTGCATATGCCCGGGATTGAAGCCGCGATCCTGGAGCGTGACTTTAAATTAACATCTGCAAAAGAGCGGCTGAGTCTCGATTTTTCAGCTATTTCGTTTCTGGCTTTACTTGCGGATCTATCTGAAAAACCGGAAGCCGGACTGGATGAAAATATGTTGCAGAAATGAGACGCAAAAAAAAGGGCGCTTCACCCGCTAAAAGGGGAAACAGCCCTTGTTTTTGTCTGGCGGTTTTTTCACCGGCCAAACAATCATCTCAATGCAGACTGGTGAGTATTTCGCGGACTTCGTTCTCCATCGGTTTTGAGGGGGTGACGACGATATCTTTCTCAGCAATTTTGCTGTGATAGCGCTTTGTCTCCTGATGGCGCTCGTAGGTTTCGCGGAGTCTGTCCGAAATGGCGTTGATCTGCTGAGCGGTTACATTATGCTCTTCCATCAACGTTTTGAAACTTTTCACTTCGCCCTCTTCGATCCAGGCGATACCGAACTTTTTCGGTGGTTTACCGATAAAGACATAGGCGCCGTCGTCGGCCGGGATGACTTCCATCGGTTCTGAAATTTTTTGTGTCAGCTCTTCGAGATTACTGCGAATCGCTGCCAGTTTGCCTGCGGCTTCATGTTCACTTGAAAGTTCTGGATACTGGGGTTGCTGCCCGAAAATTTTATCGAATAGACCCATTTCAACCTCCTTTTTTAAAAGTGAAATGAAAGTATACCAAAAAAAGGTTAAAATGCAAAGGAACCCGCAGATTTATGGCGATTTTAATCCCTGATGGTTCTGTCCTCCCCTCCTACTTCAGTTCTGTCTGTATGTAATATTATCAGTTCGATTATGGCTTGCGGCGCCAAAGAGACTGTCGCTGCTTCAGGTCTCTGCCGGTCCCTGCATCTGTTATTTTCCCCATTTTGCTCTGATTCGTTCGACGGCAGCCGCAACGTTGGACCGTTCGCCGAAGGCACTGAGCCGGAAGTACCCTTCGCCTGATGGGCCAAAGCCGCTTCCTGGGGTGCCGACAACATGACACTCGGTGAGCAGCTTGTCAAAGAAGTCCCAGCTCGTCATCCCTTCGGGTGTTTTGAGCCAGATATAGGGTGCGTTGACGCCGCCATAACAGTCGATACCGGCGGCGGTGAGCCCCTCACGAATGAGTCGGGCATTCTCCATGTAATAATCGATGACTTCTTGAACCTGCTGCCACCCTTCGTCGGAATAGACGGCAGCCGCCGCCTTTTGTACCGGGTAGGAGACGCCATTGAATTTGGTGCTCTGACGGCGGTTCCAGAGTCTGTTCAGATTCTGCTTTTCACCGTTGGCCGTGGTCCCCGTTAGGGCTTCCGGGACGACCACCAGGCCGCAGCGGACGCCGGTGAAGCCGGCGGTCTTGGAGAAGGAGCGAAATTCGATGGCGCACTGTTTCGCCCCTTCGATCTCATAGATGGAGTGCGGAACGTCGTCTTCGGTAATAAAAGCTTCATAGGCGGCGTCAAACAGAATAATCGCTTCATTTTTAATGGCATAATCGACCCACCCCTGCAGCTGTTCGCGCGTGGCGACGGTGCCGGTCGGGTTATTCGGGGAGCAGAGATAGATCAGATCGACTTTCTGACTCGGGAAACCCGGGGCGAAGTTATTGTCAGCCGTGTATGGCATGTAGACGATGTTTTCGTAGTAGCCGTTTTTATCCGCCTCGCCTGTCCGCCCGACCATGACATTGGTGTCGTTGTAGACCGGGTAGACCGGATCGCCGAGGGCGACAACGTTGCTGATGGCGAAAATATCGAGGATATTGGCGCAGTCGCACTTTGAACCGTCGGAGATGAACATTTCATTGCTCTTTAACGTGACGCCGAGCGGCTTGTACGCTTTTTCGATGATGGTATCGATCAGCCAGCCGTACCCCTGTTCCGGGCCGTAGCCGTGAAACGATTCTGATTTCGCCATGTCATCAACCGCTTCGTGAAAAGCCTTGATGACCGCCGGAACCAACGGTTTGGTGACATCCCCGATTCCGAGACGGATGACTTTGGCCTGCGGATTAGCGCTGGTGAATTCCGTGACCCGCCGGCCGATTTCGGGGAAGAGGTAGCCAGCTTTGAGTTTGAGATAGGAATCGTTGATACGTGCCATAATTTTTTTATTGTTCTCCTGAAAAAGGGTTGTCACGCAGTCGAGGGGATATAAAGTTATTCCAGACTCGATATTAATTGAAAAGATGTAACTATGCAGCACCTGCGAAAAGTTGTCATTCCCGAGGGGGTCAGCAAAGAATCCAGATTTTTTAAGCTATGGATCCTTTGATAGAATCCTTTTCGGGGTGACAGGTTTTCTTGTAATTTTTAAGAGTACTGAATAGCTTACTAAAAAATTTATGTAACGGCTTCGCACAACTATGACGATTCAGGCGCTGCGAGATTTTTTTGTCTCTTTTGCGCCCTTTTTTGTGGTTGAGGGTTGTTATTCGAGCCCGAGTACCTGCTGCATATCGTAGATGCCCGGTTCCCGGTTATGAATCCAGGCCGCCGCACGCAGGGCTCCGCGGGCAAACATATCGCGGCTCATGGCGCGGTGCGTCAGTTCGATCCGCTCCCCCATCCCGACGAAGTAGACAGTGTGCTCGCCGACGATATCCCCACCACGGACAGTCTGCATCCCGATTTCATTCGGATTGCGCTCGCCGCACATCCCTTCACGATGAAAGTTGGCGACTTGATTATAATCGCGCCCGGTCGCTTCGGCGACGATCTCCCCCATGCGGACGGCGGTGCCGGATGGTGAATCTTTTTTCTTGTTGTGATGCAGTTCGACAATCTCAATATCGAACCCCGCACCAAGGGTCGCTGCCATCTCTTTCAAAATTTTAAAACAGACATTGACGCCGACACTCATGTTCGGAGCAAACACGACCGGAACCTTGTCTGCGAAACTGTTGAGCCGGGCGCGTTGCGCCGGAGTGAAGCCGGTTGAGCCGATAATCAGTCTCTTGCCGAGTTTGGCACAGACTTCGATGTTGGCCAGAGTCACTTCGGGAAAGGTGAAATCGATCAGCACATCGGCCTGACGCATGGCCTGCTCAAGCGAGTCGGTGATGGCGACGCCGAGATTTCCGCAGGCGGCAACGTAACCGGCATCTTCACCGATTTGCGGGTGTCCGGTCATTTCGATGGCGGCAGCGACCTGCAGATTGTCTGATTCATTGATCAGGGTGATGATCCGTCTCCCCATCCGCCCTGCGGCTCCTGTGACTGCAATTTTTATCATGATTTGAACACCTTTTTGTTGAACACTCAGTCTCACACGATACCAGGCAAACAGCGAGATCTATAGTATATATGATCGACGCTCTCGCAGTTTTTGCGGATCTGAGTGGTGAGCTGCTGATATTTCAGGGACAGGCCCCCTGAAAAAAAACTGGTGCTAGATCAGTCTATATTCCTTCAGGACCGTTTTCAACTTCGCCAGCGTATGATCCGCCATTGCAACCAGCGGCAGGCGGACATCGGCGCGGATTTTTCCCATCAGAGCCAGTGCCGTCTTTACCGGCACCGGGTTGCTTTCGATAAACATGGAGTTGTGAAATTTCAGCAGCTGCAGGTGCAGCTCCCTCGCTCTGACCCAATCGCCGGCGTTGATGGCAGTGACCATTGCCTTGACCTGTTTCGGGACGACATTGGCCGAGACCGAGATGATCCCTTTGGCGCCGATCGCCATCAGCGGCAGGGTCAGAAAGTCGTCGCCGGAGAGGATATCGATCTTGTCGCCGGCAGCAGCAAGGATTTCACCCGATTGGGTAACATTGCCCGATGCTTCCTTGATGGCAACGATGTTGGCAAACTCGGCCAGGCGGATGGTGGTGGCCGCTTCTATGTTCATGCCGGTACGGCTCGGCACATTGTACAGAATCTGCGGCAGGGCGACGGCTTCAGCCAACGCTTTATAATGCTGGTAGAGCCCTTCCTGCGACGGCTTGTTGTAGTAGGGAGAGACCAGCAGGACGCCATCGGCCCCCATCTCTTTGGCATGTTGGGTGATAGAGATCGCCTCAGCAGTCGAATTCGATCCGGTTCCGGCGACCACCGGCACGCGACCTGCCACCTGCTCGATACAGACCTTGATGACCCGCTCGTGTTCGTCGTAATCGAGGGTTGCCGATTCGCCGGTGGTGCCACACGGAACAATGACATCGGTACCATTCTCAATCTGGAATTCAATCAGCTGGCGGTAGCTCTCTTCATCGAAAGATCCGTCTGCTTTAAAGGGGGTGACGATTGCAACCATCGATCCACTGAACATGATTTTCTCCTGTTAAACGGTTTTGGAAAACGAAACGAACTTTTCAATAATGTTTTGACCTCACTTTTGTCAGCGGCGGCTTTTGGGTTGTGAGGTGAATGGTTGATGGTGGTCTGGCTCAAAATGTGGTCAAGCGACTGTTGCCGAAATGAGCAGACGCACAATTGTTGGTAACATAACTATTGACGAATGTCAAAATCTTCAAAATCCGGCTTTCGGTGTCGCACTGATCGATTCGGTCGCGTTACTTTCAATCGGTTCGCCGTCGATCTCGATGACGCTGCGCAGAAAATAGCGGTAAGACTGATCGTTGACGAGGTTGAAGTCGTCATACCGGTTTTCCATGCTCGGCTCGCTGTTCAGCGGCTGCGGATCAAACGGCCTGTCGCCGACCGCGCGGTAAATATTGACGCCGATCAGTTTTCCTTGCGCCGGGGTGGTTTCGACCTCCCAGCTCAAGTGCAGACTGCGATCACGTGCTTTGATCTGAAATGCTGCAGGCGGTGGTGGCGGCAAATAGACGATTCGGTTGATTCGCGCCTCGGCGCCTCTTTCGCCGCGTCTGTTGACCGGAACGATCCGGTAGCGGTACCCGATATCTTGCGGCAGATTCAAGTCGGTCAGATAATATCGGTTGTCAAACAGGAGCGCCGGGGCCGGCAGGTCAGGATAGATTCTGACCGGTTCTCGTTCTGGATCGATACATTCATCGCAGTAGTCGCCAGCACGATAGGGGAGGCGAAAAACGGCAAAATAGTGCAGGTTGGATAAGGGGGTGCCGTCCTGATTCATTGTCGGAGCTCTCCAGCTCAGCAGCAGATCGTCTCCTTTTTGTTGCAGCGTCACTCCGGACGGGGCGGCCGGGAGCGGTTTGCCTGCCTGGATGAGTTTCCCTTTGACGCCACAGCCAGAGAGAGCCAGAGACAAAAGCAAAAAACTGCTGCAGAAAAGTCGATTTAACATGTCTGTTGACAGCGCTCACTGCGAGCGCGTTGAATTTCGCGCTCTACGGCTTCACGGGCAGTGCCGCCGGTTGCCCGGCGCGCGTTCACGGATGCTTCGAGAGTGACATAGTCGTAGATATCCGCTTCGATCAGTTCGGAGAAGACGCGAAACTCGGCCAGGGTGAGTTCCGGGATCTCCTTGTTGTTTTCGACACAGTAACGGACTGTCTTGCCGACCACCTCATGCGCCTGGCGAAACGGCAATCCTTTCCGGACGCAGTAGTCGGCGACATCGGTGGCGGTGGAAAACCCCCGGGCAGCAGCTATCCGCATGTTTTCAGTCTTGATCTGCATCTGGGCGATCATGTCGGCAAAAATCTTTAATGACCCTTTGACGGTATCGATGGTATCAAACAGCGGCTCCTTGTCTTCCTGCATATCTTTGTTGTAGGCGAGCGGCAACGCCTTCATCAGGGTCAACAGGGAGATCAGGTTTCCGTAGACCCGACCGGTCTTTCCGCGAACCAGTTCGGGGACATCCGGATTTTTCTTCTGCGGCATGATCGAAGAGCCGGTACAGAAGGCATCCGTCAGTTCGATGAAATTGAAATCAGCGCTCGACCAGAGGATCAACTCCTCCGAGAGGCGTGACAGATGCATCATCAGGATGCTGGCCGCCGCGCAGAATTCGAGAGCAAAATCGCGATCGGAGACCGAATCGAGAGAATTGCGGGTGACACCGTCAAAACCGAGCAGCTCGGCAACATATTCGCGGTCGATCGGAAAGGTTGTCCCGGCCAGAGCTCCGGCCCCGAGGGGGAGATAGTTGAGACGCTTCAAGACATCCTGCATCCGGCTGCTGTCGCGTTTGACCATCTCATAATAGGCGAGGAGATGGTGGCTGAATAGAACCGGTTGCGCCGTCTGCAGGTGTGTGAATCCCGGCATGATGACCGACAGATTGGCTTCGGACTGGCCAAGCAGCGCTTCCTGCAGTCGGTTCAGATAGTCGAGGATCGTTTTGATCTCGTCGCGCAGGTAGAGTCGTATATCGAGGGCGACCTGGTCGTTGCGCGAGCGGGCGGTGTGCAGCTTGCCGCCGACCGGGCCGATGCGTTTGATCAACGCCGATTCGATGTTCATATGGATATCTTCGAGGGCGACAAAAAACTCAAAGTGATCCGCTTCAATATCGGCCAGAATCGTCTGGAGCCCGTCGATGATCTGCATGGCCTCGTCGTCGGCGATGATCTGTTGTCTGGCCAGCATCTTCGCGTGGGCGATCGACCCTTCTATGTCGTAACGGTACATCCGCTGGTCAAAATTGATCGAGGCGGTGAATTCTTCTACGAACTTGTCGGTCGGCTGGCTGAAACGGCCGCCCCATAGTTTATCATCTGCCATATATGCTCCGTAAATCAGGCGTTGAAGTCAAAAAAAAACATCCCCGGTCTGCTGCGGCGTGTATTGTGCCACCACCGGCTCAGGAATTAAAGGTTTTTTCTGACGGGAGCCGACGTCGGTTCATTTTTATGAGGGAGGGTCTCACCGTCTATCCGGATCCATTCTCCCGACGCTGCGGGATAATAAATGCTGTGAATTTTGAGTTGCATGCGGGTCGTGCGCGGGTCGAGTTCATGGAACAGCGGCAGATTAAAATAATAGAGTCGGGGGTGTTGTGCAAAACGGAGCCGGCAGACCGGCAGGCCGGAAAAATCGTCGGTGGCGAATTCGGAGCAGCGCATCGATTCGATCCGGTGGCTTTCGTGCAGAATCACCGATGAGTGGCCAAACTCGGTGTCGGCGGTGATCCCTTCACAGACGGTGCCGCTGGCGACGTTGCAGAAGACGGTGGTGGTATCGCGTACACCGGGGGTGTAGCTTAGATATTCACCGTAAAAACCGTTGACGACATCGCGAAAGGCGCGGTGTTCCGGTTTCGGATTGCACTGGATGACCGCCAGAAGATCAAGACGTTGGCGGGTTTCAAAAAAGAGCTGGTTGGCCATGTCGATGATGGAGCTGATATTCGAATGGTAGAGATCGCGGTAGACGTAATCGAGGCAGATTAATGTCATGAAGTTGAAGCAGGTCGGGTGACAACGGAACAGGGTGAATATCTTACCACGATAAAGGTCATACTGGTGGTTGAAACTCTCCTCGCCGACGAAAGGGTGGCTTTTGGCTTCAAGAAAGACCCGCAAACCTCCGTCGTTCTCTTTGACCGCAATGACGCACCAGTTCACCGGCACCTGATCGACATCCCCCGCTTCCATATCTTCTTCGACAGAAGCGAGCGCTTCCTGGTTGTCCTGTCGGTAGCGGTAGAGCTGTTCCCGATAAGCGTGCAGGTGAATATGCTCGACGCCGAAGACCGTCACCGTGTTGGGGCGAAATTTGTCCCGGATCAGGTCCAACGCTTCATCAACCGCTGCTGCCGGCATAATCGATTCAGGAAATATTAAAAAATTGAGTTTTTTAAGATTCCCTTTCCCTTGTACAACCAGTTCAAAGATAGAGCGAATTCGCTCCCACTGCTGGTCGGGATCGGTCACTTTGAAGATACCGTTATGACGTTTCAGACTGCTGGGGATCTGACAGACCAGGCAGTGCTGGTGATGGCCGGGAGGGAAGGCGACCCCAATCTCTTTTTTAACGATGCTGATCATCCCTCCTCCTTGGCGTAGTGGCCAGGGATTGCAGCAGCGGCATTCTCGGGTGAAGAGGTCGTCCCCCAAAAAAGTTGCGGAAAAACTTTGGAGAGGATATGACGGCAGCCGGGGGGGAGTTGCATCTGCAGCAGTTGCTCGTGCGTAAACCAGACCGCCTCGGTGCATTCATCACCGTTGGGCCTAAGAGTGAAACTGAGTGGGATACAACGGTAGTAGAGGATTACGTAGTGGTCCTGCTGCGAGCCGACGCCAAGATGTTCGTAAACATCGATCAACCCCTTAACCTGGATTTCCAGACCGACTTCCTCGTAGACTTCGCGGTGCAGTGCCGTGAGAATCGCTTCGCCGTGATCAATCTTCCCCCCGGGCATGACCCACTCGCTGCAGAACGGCTCGATGCAGCGCCGGGTCAGCAGAACCTGCTGGTTGTCATCGATGATACAGGCAACAACCGAGGTTTTTATCTGTTGTTTTTTGAAGTCCATGGACCTCTCTTGAAAAATGACGGAGGAAAAAAGAGGGAGATGTCTCTCTCTTTTTTCCTCCGGTAGAGACTACTTCTTCATTCGCTGCATAGCGGCGATACGCAGGCGCAAAGCGTTGAGTTTGATAAACCCTTCGGCATCGGCCTGGTTGTAGACTTCATCGGCCTCGAAAGTGGCAAAATCGACGTTGAACAGACTGTCGGTGGCGGAATCACGACCGACCACGCGGCAGTGACCTTTGTACAGTTTGATCCGCGCCTTGCCGTTGACGGTCTGCTGGGTCTGGTCGATCAGGGTCTGCAGGGCGATCCGCTCCGGTGCAAACCAGAAGCCGTTGTAGACCATGGTCGCGTAGCGGGAGATCAACGAATCACGCAGGTGCATCACTTCGCGGTCCATCGTAATCGATTCGACGCCGCGATGCGCCTCTTCGAGAATGGTGCCGCCGGGGGTTTCATAGACACCACGGCTCTTCATGCCGACGAACCGGTTCTCCATCAGATCGACCCGGCCGATGCCGTGCTTGCCGCCGAGTTCATTCAATCTGGCCAACAGCCTGGCCGGGGAGAGACGTTCGCCGTTAACCGCGACAGCGTCCCCTTTTTCAAAGTCGATCTCGACATATTCCGGTTGGTCAGGGGCATCTTCGGGACGGACAGTCAGCACGTACATCTCTTCCGGTGCTTCCGCCCAGGGGTTTTCAAGAATATCCCCTTCAAATGAAATATGCAGCAGGTTCCGGTCGGAACTCCAGGGGAATTTCTTGCTGGTCGGTACCGGGATACCATGCTTTTTTGCGTACGCTTCGAGGGCGGTCCGGCTGTTCATGTCCCACTCCCGCCATGGAGCGATCACCTTGACGGCCGGATTGAAGTGATAATAGGCGATCTCGAACCGGACCTGATCGTTCCCTTTGCCGGTGGCGCCGTGCGAGACGGCATCGGCCCCTTCACGGGCGGCGATCTCCATCTGCGCTTTGGCGATCAAAGGCCGGGCGATAGAGGTGCCGAGGAAGTAGCGTCCCTCGTAAATTGCGTTGGCACGAAACATCGGGAAGACGAAATCGCGGGCGAACTCTTCTTTAAGATCGAGAATGTGGCAGCTGCTGGCGCCGGTGTCCTTGGCCTTTTTCGGGATGCCGTCGAGCTCTTCACCCTGACCGAGGTCGGCTGAGAAAGCGACAACTTCACATCCGTATTCTTCGACCAGCCATTTGAGGATGATCGAGGTGTCCAGCCCGCCGGAATAGGCGAGAACGGTTTTTTTGACGGTCCCTTGTTTCGACATGTGTGACTCCTGTAATGGTGAATGAAAACAGGCCGGCGGTATACGAGTTCAGTCGCGCGGCGCTGCGGGTCTGTATTTAACGACACAAGTGTCGGCGATCTTGTCATGAACGGCTCGGCGCTGCGGATGAAACAGCGCCAGCAGATAACCGAGCAGTAGTGGTGCAGAGACTATTCTACCAAATAGTTCGCGCAGCAGAGCACGTGAATAAGTCATCTCCGGGCGGTCGATCGGCATGACCCGGATCCGCAGCAGCTTCTTCCCCGGGGTCTGCCCGCAAGCAGCGATAAAAAGCAGATGGTAAGCGAAGCCGAGGGTCAGAGCAAAGAGCAGAAAGGTGAACTGGAGAACGATCACTCCTTCGAGTTGCAGGCCGCTGCTGATAAACGAAAGACCGATTCGCAGAATCAGAATCATGATCACGATCAGCACGGTATCGACCAGCAGCGCCGCAGCGCGGGCCAGAATGGTGGCCGGTTCGTCAGCTTCGGCGCAAGTCGACGCCAAGGGGGGGGCTTCTGGGTGATCGGTTGCGGTCGCAAAAGCTGTTTCGATGTGAGGCGCTACCGCGTTGGCCGCATCCGCCTCACTCTCTGTCTCTGTCGAAATCGATTCCGACAAAAGAAACGTCTGCCGGCAGGCGGGGCAGGTGACCCGGACAACATTGGCCGGAATCTGCTCAGCTTCGATCTCTTTTTTAAAATCACAATGTGGACAGGTGATGCGCATACGCTCTCTTTACGATGAGATTCACCCCATCAAAGTCGCCAGAATCGCTTTTTGAACATGCAGACGATTCTCGGCCTCATCAAAAACGACCGACTGCTTCCCTTCGATGACCGCATCGCTGATCTCTTCACCACGATGGGCGGGGAGACAGTGCAGGACGATCGCATCCGGGTGGGCAGCGGCCAGAACCCGGTTATCGAGCTGATAACCGACAAACGCCTCACGGCGTTTCTCTGCTTCTTCTTCCTGCCCCATACTGGCCCAGACGTCGGTCGACAGGACGTCGGCACCGTCGGCGGCAGTGAGTGGATCGTTACTGTAACGGATGCGGGCGCCCATCTGCTCGGCCCGGGTCACGACCGTCGGGTTCGGTTCATACCCTTTCGGGGTGGCGATCTGCAGTTCAAAGCCAAAGACGGCGGCGGCGTTGATCCAGCTGTTGGCCATGTTGTTCCCGTCGCCGATCCAGGCGAAGGTCAGCCCTTCATAGCCCCCTTTGTGCTCGATGACGGTGAAGAGGTCGGCCATCAGCTGGCAGGGGTGGTAGAGATCGGTCAGGCCATTAATGACCGGCACCTGCGACCACTGGGCAAGCTCGGCAACAACATCTTGTGAATAGGTGCGAATCATGATGCCGTCGCAGTAACGCCCCATGACCCGACCGCTATCCTTGATCGGTTCGCCGCGCCCCATCTGGGTGGTATCAGAATGCAGAAACAGGGCGTGCCCGCCGAGCTGAACCATGCCGACTTCAAACGAGATCCGGGTCCGGGTGGAGCTCTTCTCGAAGATCATCGCCAGGGTCTTCCCTTTGAGCAGCTCATGCGGCTCCCCTTTTTTCTGTTGATCCTTCAATTTACGGGTCAATTCGAACAGCTGGTCGAGTTCGGCCTTGCTCCAGTCGGTCAGGGCGAGAAAATCTTTTTTCATCAAAATCACTCCAGACGGTTTCAGACCGTTTCAAATATTGCGTCGAGAATCAGCACAGCTTCGTCAACCTCAGCTTCAGTGACGACCAGCGGCGGAACAAAGCGCAGGACTTTACCTTGGGTCACATTCAGAAGTAACCCCTTTTCCAGCCCTTTTAGAACGATGTCGGCGCCGGGGATAGTGAGAGTCATCCCGATCATCAGTCCAAGGCCCCGGACCCCGAGAATGAACGAATAGCGATCTTTGAGTTCGGTCAGTTTTGCGACCAGATAGGCTCCGATCCGTTCGGCCCGTTGCGAGAGGCGGTCGTTGATCAGGGTGTTGACCGATGCAAGTGCGGCTGCGGTCATCAACGGATTGCCGCCGAAAGTCGAACCGTGCGTGCCGGGGGAGAACGATTTGGCGACTTCGGCTGTAGCGAGCATGGTGCCGATCGGCGCTCCACCCGCCAGCGCCTTGGCCAGAGTCATGATGTCGGGAGCGATGCCGAAATGTTCATGGGCAAACAGTTTGCCGGTTCGTCCGAGACCGGTCTGGACTTCGTCAAAGATCAGCAGAAGCTTATGTTGGTCACAAAGCTTGCGTACATTTGAAAAATAGTCAGATGCGGCGATGCGCACCCCCCCCTCACCCTGTACAGGTTCAAGCATAATGGCGCAGGTCTGAGGCGTGATCGCCGCTCTGAGGGCATCGATATCGTCGAACGGAACGTGTTTGAAGCCGTGCAGCAAGGGGTCGAAAAAACGCTGGACCGCTTCTTGCCCGGTCGCCGAGACGGTCGCCATGGTCCGGCCGTGGAATGAGTCGGCGGCGGTGATGATCTCGAAACGTTCCAGACCGTAGGTTTCCCGGCTGAATTTACGGGCCAGTTTAATCGCTGCTTCGTTCGCCTCAGCGCCACTGTTGCAGAAGAAAGCCTGATCGGCAAAACTGTTGCTGCAGAGGAGTTCGGCCAGTTCGATCTGCTGCGGGATGTGATAGTAGTTGGAACAGTGAATCAGGGTTGCTGCCTGTTCCTGCAGCGCTTTTACCACCGCTGGATGACAGTGCCCGAGGTTGTTAACCGCGACGCCGGCAAGAAAATCGAGATAGCGTTTACCGTCGACATCCCAGAGTTCACACCCCTGGCCGCGGACCGGGACAATCGGGTAGCGTCCGTAGGTTTTCATAATGACTTTGTCGGCCCGATCGATCCACTCTGCTGAATGATTCATGATGTAAACCTCCCGATAGCGGTGCCGATCCCTTTGTCGGTAAAAATTTCGAGCAGACAGGCGTGTTCCAGTCGACCGTCGACGATATGCGTTTTGGTGACCCCTTCGTTGATCGCATCGACGCAGCAGTTTGCCTTCGGGATCATGCCGCCGGTGAGGGTTTCATCAGCGATCAGTCCGGCAACCTGATCGTGATCGATGGTCGAGATCAGATTCCCGTTCTTGTCCTTGACCCCCTCAACATCCGTCAGCAAGATCAGCTTTTCGGCCTTTAAAGCGCCCGCAATTTTTCCGGCCACCAGATCGGCGTTGATATTGAAGGTCTCCCCGTTCCGGCCGACTCCGACCGGAGCGATAACCGGGATAAAACCGCTTTTTTCCAGGGCGTCAATGATAGCCGGATCGATCGTCTCAACCTCGCCGACCATGCCGATATCGATGATCTCGGGTGTCAGGTTGTCGGGATTGATAGCGGTCATCGCCATTTTTCTGGCCATAATCAGCTTGCCGTCTTTACCGGAGAGCCCGACGGCTTTTCCGCCGTGCAGGTTAATATTGCCGACGATCTCCTTGTTGACCCGTCCGACTAAAACCATCTCGACGACGTTCATGGTCTCGGAATCAGTGACCCGCATCCCCTGCACAAAGCTGCTCTTCAGCCCCATCTTCTCCATGACCTGGGCAATTTGCGGCCCGCCGCCATGCACGACAACCGGATTCAGGCCGATGTATTTAAGCAGAATAATATCGCGGGCAAACGATTCCTTGAGCCGTTCCTCGACCATGGCGTTGCCGCCGTATTTGATCACGATGGTTTTGCCGGTGAACTCCTTGATCCAGGGGAGTGCTTCGAGCAGAACATTGGCTTTTTCGATAATTTTTTGCATCTGTTAAGACCCCGTTGCCGCAAATGACGCTGCTGCCTTGATTGAAAAAGTCGATTCAATATAAAAGAGAGTCGCTGCTAAGTGTCGCTTGCCGTTTCGCCCCGTTTTGCTTCTCTTTGCAGAGTAGGAAAACATACCACAGGGTTACGTCAAGGTAAAAGATAAATTCTTCAGGCGAAGGCAGGTTTGCAGGCGATTTTGCGGTCTTAAAAGAGGTTGAGAGCCGTCGGGCGACCGCACCTTTGATCGCGTTGTCAGGGTGCGGTCTGGTTCAGGCTACTCCCCCTCGAAAATCCGGGCGGGTGCTGGTTATTTCAGGGGCGGGGTGAAGAGGGCGAGCAGTTCAACCGGTTCCTCACCATCATTCTTGAGTCCATGCACCACACCGGACGGCGCAATACAGCATTGGCCGCCGGCGACGCTGGTTTTGCTACTCCCCATGGTGCAGAGAGCCTGGCCGGAGAGGATGTAGAAGGTTTCGGTCTGGCCGTCGTGAGTGTGCGGCAGGATCTCACCGCCCGGTTCAATCCGGCCGCGATGGACCGAGAGGTTCGGGTTGTCCGCTGCAACCGCAACATCGCGCAAAAAGAAGCGGTCGTGTTTCGGGTGAGGATACTCGACCTGTTCGGCTGTCGTGATGATTTTTCCTTGCATACAAAAACTCCTCTTTTTATGCATTTTGATGGCAGCTGTTTTTTGCACTTCTGCTGACGGCATATCGGTTCAGCCGCATTAATATCAAGGGGAAAACTGTAAACTGTTT
>JACUTX010000275.1 GCA_014859615.1 Desulfuromonadales bacterium
CACCGATCTGCACCTTCTCCTTGTTGGCCGATTTGCGCACATCCATCACCAGACCCTGGGTGAAATAGACAGTCGCCCTCTGGTTGAGCAAAATCCCCCCCCCGGTTGCTGTAAGCGTCGTCACGCCGGGGGAGAGGGAGGTGATGCTGCCGTTGGCAATACCTGAAATATCCGTGACACCCGGCTGGGTAATGGTGTCGATGCCGCCACGGTCCGATGCGAGAGTGACTGTTTCTCCCGTCAGTGGCAAACCGGCAATATCAAACAAGGTTGCGCTGACCGTGCTGGCCGATAGACCGTCAGCGACAACGGTTATCGGCAAAGCGGTCAAAGTTGATCGGAAGGGATCGAGCCCGCTGCTGGTCGTGACATCAAGGCTGTTGTTGTTGGCCGGCAGCACATCCGCATCACCAAAAGCGGCCGATACAGGTGGTGCGACCGTCACAGTATCGCCAACCGTAATGGAAAAAGTACTGGTTCCCGCAGTGACGGGCGGGTCTGCGGAGAAATCGATGCGGATGTTGGCATCGGCTATTATTCTATCGGCAAAGGTGATGGTTAAGATTGAACCGCTCAGCTGCGTACATTGCGTTCCGCCCCCTGGGACAGGGCAGGCTCCGGCCGGGACAACAGTGCTATTGACGAACACCGCACCTGGAATAATATTTGTGTAAGCGGCCGGGATGGTGATCGTTACCTGGTCGACGCCGCTGTTCCCCGCCGTTATGCTGGCCTGAACCGTCGCCGTGAAACGGGTATGGGCGCTGATGATAACCGTGCCCGGGTTGATTTCGGCGATAAGACTCTCGACAGCTGCTCCGCCAGGAGCGGAATTGATGGTGAATGCGGCCGCACCGGTCCCGTCGCCGCCAGTTATGGTGCCGTTATTGATACCGCCGATGCCACCCAGTACTCGGTTGGTTGCCGCCAGCACAGCCGGTGGCCCGGCTCCGAGCAGGAATGCCAAAAATACGGCTATCCAGAAAGTCCTTGCACTCATGGGGATACACAAAAAACTGCAATGCAGCAGCCTGTGTGTTCTTTTCCCTCTTTTTTACCGGTTAATAAATTCCGGCAATTGATTTTGTCGCTTAAAAAGCGAAAGGGACCGGCCGCCTCGATAAACGAGCTGGCACGGTTTAACTGTAAGAAAAAGAAAACCTAACGTCTGGTTGATTAGTCAACAGTTGCCCGGAAGACCAGAGCAAAGGCGGCTCCGGCGCCGACATCAAGCTGAGCATTCCCTGCGCCAAGACCGGCAGAGATAGTCCCTGCAGCAAAACCGGCAACATCGGTCGGTTCAACATTCTGGTTGACGACCAGCGCTGCATTTTCATACAAAACTGCCCGCTCGGCCGGAGTACAGACCAGCGCAGCGCAGGTGTTGGCGGTGTTGACTTTAATGAACGCTGGAACATAGGTAAATCCGGCCGGCAATGCATCAGCGATGTTGATATTGTTGACCGCGCTACCGTTCTGGTTGTTGACGAAGATCATGAAGTCAACCGCGGTAGTGGCCGGGACGGTCGCATTGTCAAGCAGTTCAGTTGTGGTGGCGGCACCGGCGACAAATGCGGTTTTGTTCAGGGTGATGGCTCCGGCGTTGAAGCTGACCAGATCAAAAGTCGCTTGGGCTTGTGCCACACCGGCGATATCCCATGTTGCAATGTTCTGTACGGCCAAAGCGGATGACGGGCCGAAGATCAGGGAGGTGGTAAATGTTGCGAGCAGAATGCTCCGTACGGCGGCAAAGATTGTTTCGAGATGCTTGTTCATGCTGTTGCTCCTTTCGTGGTGCAGTTGACGGTTTTTTCCATACGCTTTTGAATCTGTGGAATAGCCAAAATCAAAAAGGCTAATTGAGGGTTGCGGAAAAGAGTAACGCCCAGATTGAGTTGGCGTTGATGTTGATGACGCCGTTGCCCGGAACGTTCTGGTCGCCGGCATCGATGGTGTTGATGCCGTCGAAGCGAACGCCATCGAGATTGACATCGTCACTGCGAATTACCGCAGCGTTGACCAAAGCGAAAACCGCCGCCTCTGTCGCCGGGGGACAGGGGCTGGATGCGCAGTTGGGGAGGGAATTGTCAATTTGCAGGGTGGCTGGTCGATAAGTGAAGGCCGGGTCGAGAATATCCTGAACGCTGACATCGGATTGCGCATTACCGGTGTTGTTGATGTAGATGAGGAATTTGACTTCGGTTCCGGCTGCGAGTTGGGTCCCGCTGGTCAATGCGGTACCGTCGGGGAGAAACGCCCGCTTGGTCAGGCGCGAGCAAGTATTGGCCTGCGCGGCCCACTCGATGGAACGTTTAAGGAGGAGCTCGCCGATGGCGGTGAGGTTGCTGAACGTTATATTTCTCGGTCCCCACGGAAGCCAGACCCGGCGCCCGATTGCCGGAGCACCGGTGTAAAGCTCGCCGCCGATTTCGACAGCGACCATGACTCTGTAATTCTTGGTGGTGCCGTCGAGGGATAGAAGGTGCGCGCCGGGGGCGATGGTGCCGCTGAGGTAGTGGTGTCTCTCTGCCGGGCTGAAGATGGTGTGAGCGCCGCCCGGTAAGGTTGCGGTGATGTAGTGACTCGATCCGACAAGATAGATTGTGGGGTAGGCGTAGTCGCCGCTGGTTGAAGAAAGTCCGAATTCATCGGTGAGCCCCCCCTCTTCAAGAAGGGAACCGACGCAGGCAGTTGCCGGGTTGAAGCCGATCAGATTGGAGTTGATCTGGCTGCTGAAATAGGCGACGTCGGCCTGTGCGACAGCTGCGTCAAAAACAGCCTGGGAGGAGCTTTGATAGAGAGGGAGGATCGTGTGTCCCCAGCTGGTGATCAGGCTGGTCCGCTGGAGCTCATCGGTGTTGAAGCTGCCGTTATTGCGGGTGATGAAGAGAACCGTGGCGGCGTCGGAGGCAGAGGGGATCACGGCGCTGAAAAGAAGTGCTGCGAACAGTCCGTGATACAGTCGATGGAGTTGTAACGCCGATCGAAAAAATCCCATTTAAAAATACTCCTCCCTACTGTATGACAGTACAATCTTCTGTGGCCGGCCGAGGTTTGTGGTGAGGCAGTGATTTCGCCTTACAAAACGCTAAATGGCGCTGAACAGACAGGTATGGTTTGATTTAGTGAAAATGCGTGTCTAACTGCAAAATTTATTCCTTTCTTGTGGTGTGTCGATTGGTGGCTGTCTGGTCGCTTGCTTGCCTCGTGAAGATATGGCAGACTGCATCTTTCTAAAAGGGAAGAGACTCTTTCTGCTCAAGAAAAAGTTATTATGAAACAGAAAAGCATCTACAGTTGCCAGCAGTGTGGTCACCAGAGCCCGAAGTGGCTCGGGAAAT
>JACUTX010000026.1 GCA_014859615.1 Desulfuromonadales bacterium
AAGCCCTGTTGCGCCGATGATACTGCATGGGAGACTGTGTGGGAAAGTAGGTCGTTGCCAAAATTATTTTAAAAAAGCCCATCTCGCAAGAGGTGGGCCTTTTTGTTTCAATGCAGCAGTAACTCTTTATTCGGGCAAAGATCTGTGCATTATCCCTTCTTTAACTCTATCTCATACGTTTTAATCTTGCGATGCAGATTGGATCTCTCTATTTCAATCATTTCAGCAGTTTTGGAGACGTTCCAGTTTTGTTCCTTTAGTTTGCGAATAATAAATTCACGTTCAAAGCTATCACGGGCATCGCGCAGAGAGTCTGGATAGTTTTGGTTCGAGCGGGAATCAAGATTTGAATTTCTGACCGCGATCTCCTGCGGAAGATGCTCAGATTTAATGATCATGTCAGGAGTCATGATCACCAGCCGCTCAGCTATGTTTTTCAACTCGCGCACGTTGCCAGGCCAGGAATATGCGGCTAGCGCCTCAATCGCACCAGCATCGAAAGACTTTTCCGGCCGCCCTTCCTGTTGACAGAAGAATCTGAGAAAGTGTTTAGCTAAGGGGATAACATCGGCGGTGCGCTCTCGCAGTGGCGGAACATGAAAGGGGAGGACGTTCAACCTGTAAAAAAGGTCTTCTCGAAAATTCCCCTCACGAATTTGCGTCCCCAGATCTTTATTGGTTGCAGCAATGACCCTGACATCGACCTCTATGGTTCGACTGCCGCCGACCCTCTCAAATTTTTTCTCCTGTAAAATGCGCAAAATTTTAGCCTGAGTCTTCAGACTCATGTCACCTATCTCATCGAGAAAAAGAGTGCCGTCATTGGCCAGGTCAAATTTACCTTTGCGCTGTGCCGTGGCGCCGGTAAACGCACCCTTTTCGTGACCGAACAATTCCGATTCGATTAACTCTTCAGGGATCGCAGCGCAATTTACTTCAACAAAAGGCTTTGCATTGCGCAGTGACTGGGAGTGGATTGATCGGGCGACGAGCTCTTTACCGGTACCGTTTTCACCTGTAATAAGAACCCATCCAGAAGTGGGTGCTGCGAGTTCGATCTGTTTTTTTAGTTCGAGTATCGGGGCACTGCTGCCGATCATTTCATGCTCTTTGGCAATAGATGCTTTAAGAGCGCGATTTTCATTGACCAGCTGACCGACCCTGTTCGCCTGTTCAATGCTGTGCAGAACCTTTTCGAGTGAGAGGGGTTTCTCAATGAAATCAAAGGCACCAAGACGCGTCGCTTTTACCGCGGTCTCTATTGTTCCGTGTCCACTCATCATAATGACTGTCTGCTCCGGGAATTCTTCACGGATCTGGCGCAGGGTGGCGATACCATCGCGGCCCGGCATCCAGATATCGAGCAGAACCAGATCGATTGATTCAGCTCTTAATTTATCGAGTCCTTGTTCTCCGTTTTCTGCAACCAGCACAGTGAACCCTTCATCCTGAAGGATGTCGGCCAGGCTTTTTCTTATGTTGGCTTCATCGTCAATAATCAGAATCTGTTTCATAATGCATATTCCTCTGTTTCCAGGGCGTTTCCGCTCACAGGGAGTTCAACAATAAACGTTGTCCCCTTCGGTTCATTCTTTTTAACGCGGATATAACCGTTATGATCGGAAATTATTGTTGCAACAATCGCAAGACCTAATCCTGTCCCGGCTTTTTTTGTTGAAAAATAGGGTTCAAACAGACGCGGTTTGTCTTCAGCAGGAATACCGCACCCATTGTCGGATATGGAAAAGCTTGCCATTTTCAGATCCGGGTTGAAATCGCTGCGGATCTCAATTTTTCCGGAATCTGAAATGGCTCCGATTGCATTATCGATCAAATTAATACAGACCCGTTTGATCTGGTCTCGATCGATGTTGAACTCCGGCAGATTGGGGTTCTGTTTCAGGGTGAAGGTGATGTCCGAGTGGCCATCCTGATAAAGACTGGTCACTTCAGACAGAACAGTATTCAATTGGCCCGGCTCTGGATTACTGGCAGGCATGCGAGCGAAATTTGAGAATTCATTAACCAGATTCTTCAGATCATCGACCTGGCTGATAATAACACTGGTACAGTCGTCAAAGACAGTCTCATCCTCATTGAAATAGCCGAGATATTTGCGGCGTAAACGTTGTGCAGAGAGCTGGATTGGTGTCAGCGGATTTTTGATTTCATGCGCAATGCGGCGGGCTACCTCGCGCCATGCGGCCATTCTCTGAGCCTTGAGGAGCTGGGTGAGGTCGTCAAATATAACAACTGTCCCCATGAACTCCCCGGATTCGTCCAGCAGGTTGGAGACCGTGACGTGCAGCGTTAATTTGTTTTCACCGATCTGGAGTGTCAGCTGTTTGCGAATGGAGTCTTTTTTTGAGGCACGCAGTTCATCAAGGGTTTCGGTCATTAATGGAAGGTGGTCGGGATGCACCACATCGAGGAAGCTTTGCCCTAATATACTCTTGGCGTTGAGTTGAAACAGTTGTTCTGCTGCGGTGTTGACCGTGGTCAGATGGCCATGTTTGTCGCTAGAGATGATTCCGGCGGTCACATTACGCAATACGATTTCCATATACCGACGGCGCTGTTCAAGTTCCAGATTGGATGATTGCAGTTCCTGATTGGTTTCTGTTAAACGAAGGCGCCCGCGACGCAGGTCGCCAGTCATTGTGTTGAACGAATCGATCAGGATCCCGACTTCATCGTCACTTCTTACGTCGATCTGAATATCCAGGTCACCTTCAGCGACTCTTTTTGTTGCTTCGGCTAATTCCTGTATTGGGACCGAAATCCCACGCGCAATATGAAAGCCGAACCAGGTGGCAAGAAAAATTATGACCAGAGCAATTAACAAAAGAAAAATCAGGTACCACGATTTAATGCTCCCTTTGATCATTTTCGAGTTTTTATACTGTTCATACGAACTCGAAATCTCTTTCATTTTTTCTACAAGGGAGAAGGGGACGTAGTAATTAACAACGACGGCTCCGACAATGTCGTTGGGGTTCCAGTTGGAGTAGATTGGTACAATACCGCGAATCAGATCTGCTCGTCCGATCGGGGTAATCTTGCTGAAACGTCTCCCTTCCAATGCTTCGCGAATATTATCAGAGCCGGGGTTTGTGAAATCAGAGGTAGGTACTTGCGGATTTGAAGAGCGCACCAGCTCTTCAAATGTTGATGAAAAAACTTCGACGATGCCAAGATTGTACTCTTGTTGTTTTTTCTGAATCACCGATTCGAGCAGTGATAGATTTTCTTGCTTCAGGAGTCGTTCCTCTTTAATGATACTGGCAAGCTGGTCAGCATAATAGAGAGCATTGGCGGCAGAGTTTTTATAGTAGATCTGGGCGACATCTAACGATTCCTGCAACGATGTTTCAATCTGTTGATTAAACCAGTTGTCGATAGAATTTGTAATCAATCCCGCTGAGACGAAATACAACAACATTGTCGGTATCAAAGAGAGCGCAACAAAGGAGAGAACAAGTTTCGAACGCAGGCGAGCGCCTGGGACTCCCCTGCGCCGTTCTAGCAAAAGTTTAAGCAAATTCCGAAAGACTAAAAACAGAAAAAGAATGATCAATAAAATGTTGATGTTGATGATGGCCAGCACCAGGATGCTGTTGGAGACCGGAAGCTTTTCCGCAATTTCGAAAAGCTGCTTTTCGAACAGGGAAAAGACAAACAGCAGAGCGATCACCGCAAAGGCAATCAGCCATTCACGATAAATCTTGCGCCGCGGATTTGAGCGAGGAGATGGTGTTGTGGGGACAGTTGCCATGCGCGCACTTTCGACTATGGATAACCGATTGATAATAGGACACGTGTGTCGGTTATGCAAGCGTACGAAAAGAAAAAGGCAGCCTGCTCAGCTGCCTTCTTTCATTCTGTCTATTAAAGCGTTACGTCAGGCCTTGTTGTAAGCAAGCAGACCGTGGAGGCCTTCGCTGCTTTCCACGCGTGCAGCATGACGAAGCTCTTCATCGTTAAATTCGACCAGCTGCCAATGATCCGGCGAAGCGAGAATTTTTTCAACCATCAAATGGTTGATATCATGTCCGGATTTATAGGTGCGGATATGGCCCAGTACGGGGTAGCCGATCAGACTGAAATCACCGATTGTGTCGAGGATCTTGTGCCGGACAAACTCGTCATTGAAGCGCAAACCATCCGGATTCATTACCCCTTTTTTATCGATTACAATCGCATTTTCAAGCGACCCCCCCCGCGCCAGACCATTCGCCTTGAGAAATTCCACCTCCTCAAGGAAGCCGAAGGTTCTGGCAGGTGCGATCTCCTTTGAGAACAGCTCTGTGGAATGTTTGATCGATCGATGTTGCAGGGCGATACTTGGGTGGTCAAAGGCGATATCCGAAGTAATACGAAAAAATCGTGACGGAATAATATTGATCCGTTTTTCACCATCGATAAATGAGAGTGGCTTGCGGATTGCCAGATAAGCACGACTCTTGGTAAGGGTCCGAATCCCGACTGAGCGTAAAGCTTTAAGGAAGGGCTCTGCGCTACCATCCATTATCGGGACTTCCGGTCCATCAATGTCGACATGCAAATTATCGATTTCGAGTGAATAAAGAGCCGCCATAAAATGTTCAACAGTCGAGACGCTCAGACCGGCTTTGCCGAGAACTGTTGCCATGCGGGTATCGATAACGTTAGCCGAGCGCGCTTCTATCGCTACTCTGCGGTCGCCATCCTGGCGATAAAATATAACGCCGGTGTCGGCTTCAGCAGGGCGCAGATTCATCGAGATCTGCTCGCCTGTGTGTAACCCGATTCCGGATATGGTTAATGGCTTGGCAACAGTGCTTTGAAATATCATAACAAAAAGTGTGCTTTCAGTTTGTGTTTGAGTTGTTTACAAGTGGTGACCATAATATGACTATACAAAAAAAGTGCCAATATTTAGTTTTTTATAAATATCTGATTTTTAAAGAGAATGTAAGGTTCTGAGAGGTGCTGGTTACATCGCATGGTGGTAGGAAATCACAGGTGTGGACAATATGACACACATTTTGCTTATCTACAGCCGACCGGAGCGCAGGATCCCGATTGCCAGCCAGAGTCCCAGCAGGCCGGCAATGGTGTAGCCGGCCAGACCGAGAGCCGGAAAGCCGAGGAGCTGAGGGCCTTTGTTGATTTGCATGATAAGGGATGATCCGACGATGATCGAGCCGATGAGCAGACTGAATGATAATCTGTTGCTCGCTTTATCAAGGTCGGTGATCAATCGCTCAAGTCCGCGGTGTTCCAAGTCTATTTTAAAGTTATTCCGGTTGATGCGATTAATAAATTCTTTCAGATCTTTCGGCAGGCTGCGCAGGAGGTTGAAGTAGGCGTAGCTGACACTCTCTGCCTCTCGTTTCAGGTTTCCGACGCTGACACGCTCATGAATGACGCGTTCGATAAACGGCTTGAGATTGTCCGCAATATTAAAGTCAGGGTCGAGCTGTTTACCAAGTCCTTCCATCGAGACAAGAGCCTTGGCGAGAAGAATAAGGTCTGCCGGAAACTTGATGTGGTGGCGTTGTAAAATTTCGATAAATTCGGCGACGAGCCGTCCTGAATCGATTCTCTGCAGTGAAATTTCGTAATAATCGTCCATGAAATCGGACATGTCACGCTTCATCTGTTTCTGATCCGTATCGTCAGTGATCTCTCCGGAGTAGAGGAGCTGGTTGATGATCCGGTCAACATCCCTGCTGACAATTGCCAGAATAATATCGATTAAATGAAACTTAAGTGCTTCATCCAGATGTCCGACCATACCGTAATCGAGCATACAGATGACATTTCCTGGCGCAACCAGGATGTTCCCTGGGTGGGGGTCGCCGTGAAACAGACCATGAACCAGGACTTGTGAAAGAAATGTATTGGCTCCATTGCTGGCGATGGTTTTAAGATCGTAACCGGCCGCTTCCAGCCGGGTAAAAGCATTAATTTTTATCCCTTCCACATAGGACATTGTCAAGATGGTCGGCCCAGTATAATCCCAGAAGACTTGAGGAATCAGAACGGTTTTGTCGTCCTTGAAATTTGCAGCGAAGCGATCGATGGCCCGCCCTTCACGGGTATAGTCAAGCTCGCGGCGTATAATGCGACGAAATTCTTTGACGATTGCGATCGGTTCGGTAATCATCTCCTCTGAGAGATGATTTTCAATCAGATAAGCGAGCCCCATCAGGATATCGAGGTCTGTCTCAATGGTCTTTTCAATGTCGGGGCGCTGAATTTTAACAACAACGTCTTCGCCTGTTTTAAGTCGGGCTCTGTGAACCTGCCCGATCGAAGCGGCGGCAATCGGCTTGTCAGAAAATTCTGCGAACAGATTGTCGCTGGTCGTTCCCAATTCTCTGAAGATCTGCTGATGAACCTTGTTGTCATCAAACGCCGGGACATTGTCCTGAAGTTTTCGGAACTCTTCTGAATAGTCATAGGGGATAAGATCGGGGCGTGTCGAGAGTGTCTGCCCCAGTTTGACAAAGGTTGGCCCAAGTTCTTCCATGGCCAGGCGCAAACGTTGCGGTGTGCTCAGACGCTCAATTTCCTTGGACGGAGCACCAAGCGTAACGATGCGGCGACCGAGCTCAATATAGTAGTCGATATTCAACTGCTCAATAACTTGGCCGAAACCATACTTGATTAAAATACCAAGAATTTGTCTGTAACGGCGAATGGAGCGGATGTTTCGATTAATTCGAGTGAAGGCAATCATTATGAAGTCAGCCGGTTTCCTTTAAACGCTTTGCAAGCTGGGTAACTTTTTTCTGCAAGGCGTCAAACTCTTTTTGACTGACCAGACCGAGTCGATTCAGGTTTTTCTCAACCTCTGCGCGAGCAATTTCTTCCAGTTTCTGACGATTCTCCTCGGCAACCTTTTTAAGGTTGTCCAGCAAAGAACGCCCCTCCTCCTCGCTGAGATTAAATCTTTTTTTGAGGTCATCAACCAATTCTTCAGCTTTTTTCTGACTCAAAGCGAGCACCCCGATACCTGCCAACACTGTTTTTTCAATTAGGTCTATCATACTGCCTCCTTTTGTTCGCAAGTTATTCTAGTCGGTTACAACTGTATCACATCGGAATCACGGCGCAAATGAATCAATTTTTTGACTTTAGCAGTAAGCTGGTCGCGAGACGACCTGATTCAATCGCTTCAGCCGCCTTGTGAAATTCAAGCAAAGTTATGGTGTTCAATTCCGGACGGACAAGAAAATCGACTGTCTCCTGATTCAGACGCAAACTATTGATCTGGTTTTCAAGGATAGCGACACTCTGGGCAAAAACCCTGAATATCCCTGGTGGATTTCGCTCTTTTTCGTATGACTCTTCCGGTTTATAATGATCTTGCGACGTCCAGATTTCGCTGAAGGTTCGTTCAACCCACTCCCGGGTAAATCGTTTCAGAAGCGGTTTTTTGGCTCGTGATCGACTCGTGTCAGGAGCAAATGTTTCGCTGAAATGTTTGTCAACCACCGGGATGGCACAGACGCCGATGACGGTTTCAGCACCCATCTGCCTAACCACATCCGTCGGCACAGGAGCACAGAGGCCGCCATCGACCAGAAAACGATTACCAACGCGCACCGGTGAAAACAGGCCCGGAAAAGAGATTGCAGCGAGAATGGCCGGTAGCAACAAACCTTGCCGAATCACGATTAATTCGCCGGTTTCGATATCGGTAGTGGTGACCGCCAGGGGGATCTTTAACTCTTCAAAGGTCGTGACCGGTAAAAGCTCCTTAATGAATCGAGCAACCTTGCGACTGTCCATCAGGCCAGAGGAGAGAATGTTCGGCCCGAGCATTCCAGCGAGTTTACGCCAGTTAAGTTCGCAGGCCACCTGTTTGAGGCGGGAGACTGGAACACCTGAAGCGTAGAGAGCACCGATCAGGGCGCCGATGGATGTTCCGGCTAGAAGGTCAATTCGGACCTGAAATTCTTCAAGGGTGTGTAAAACGCCAATGTGACAAAATCCCCTGGCCGCACCGCTGCCGAGGGCCAGGCCGGTGATTCGATCGACGGGGATTTTACTTTCCACAACTGCTGCTGTGTCGAAGTCAGTCATCGATCGTCGGATCTTTCGTCAATTTTTACTGCGCGGATAATAGCGGTCTTTTTCGGAATAGATGCAGCCACAATACTGCTGTCGATAGAGCCCCATGCTTTTCGATGCGCGGATCCCTTCCTGCCATCCGGTGCGGAAATCTTCATAGTAGAATTGCAGCCCGTACTGCTGGGCTAACGCCTCGCCGGTTTCGCGAATCGCATCATGCTGCTGGTATCGGGAATAGAGCAGGGTTGTTGTGAACGCATCATACTCTTGTTCGGCTGCGACGCGGGCTGTCTCTTCAAGCCGTGACAGGTAACAATAATTGCAACGATTGGCCGGGTCAACGGCTACATTTTTTAAAAATTCTTCAAGTAGATAGGTTTCGTTGATCAATACATTCAGTTCAACCAGACGACTATATTCACGGACCGCATCGAGCCGTTTCCTGAATTCCTGATAGGGGTGGATATTGTGATTATAGAAAACTCCGTCGACAGTATGATTTTTGTCACGCAAAACGCTGACCGGATAAATAGCGCAGTTGGCGCAACAGATATGTAAGAGAATTCTCATGTTTACTCCTCCTTTTTCGACGAGAAGCATAACATTTTTGATGGCATGCTGGAAACTTGTTTAGCCATTATTCAATTTGCCGCGCGGCGGAACCTGTAAATGTCGCCATATTTGATCGGCAAGCTCTTCTTTGTCTCTGTAATCAGCGGTTCCTGCGTGCTGTTGCACAGTTGCGTAGAGCCTCTGGAGGTCATGCAGATAGCGATTCAGAATGATTTCAACGGCTGGTTCTTCATCAGGGAGTGTAATCTCAGTCTTTTGAATTGTTGAAATCAGCTCGAGTGCTTGTGCCGTTGCGACCCCTTCAACTTGCATGGTGTCGCCACCGGGTGTCTGCATGATGATACGGTCGAAGAAAGTTTCGCGCACCGAGAGGGGTCCTGGGATCAAATATTGGCGACGCGACTTTTCCGGAGTCGCATACAGATAGTCTGTCGGGAAAGAGGGGATCTCTCCGGCTTTGATCAGAGTGGCGGCAATCTTCTCAGCCGGATTGATTTCTGGTGTGGAGGTCATTTTTGCAGGAGTCGGTTTAAATCCTGGATGCAGAGCGGTCAGGGCGGCTGAGCCGAGCCAGACCTGAAGCTCCCGATCGATCGCCGCTTTATCGGGATGAATCTGTTTGCCTCCTGATCGGGAGAGAGCGGTCAGTACATTCTTCCCCGGGAGAGGCAGTCCGGTTCGAATGATTTCTGTCATCATGTTTTTAAGTTTCGGGAGTTGTTTTTTAGGTGCGAGAATCTGCCAGAGCCCTCGACCGATTGAGGAGTGTAGAAACAGTTCGACTGCGTCGAGGTGAGAGGCAAAGTCTGTGGTTGTTTTCAGTTCGCCACTGCGCAAAAGGTCTAGAATATCGGTCGGCAGCGTGAGAGCTAATAGAATATCTGTCCGCGTCAGTTCCTTGGCATTCCTCTCTATGAGCCGAATGTCGTTATCGAAGGAGTCGACAGTCAGCTGCCGGTTATTGTTCGATCGATTGAATTCGATTCGCACCGAATGATTCTCCAGCGGTGAGATTCGGTTGAGTTCAACGCGCTCGGACAAGAGGGTGAAAAAATGCTCGCCGTAGGCGGCCCAGAGCCAATCAGCCGGAAGGTTCAAGACGCCCTGTGGCGTCCCCTGCAAAAGTCCGACGAGATGAATGACGCGCCAGACCCAACGAGGAGTCGTCGCTGTAAATTTTATATGTCTGTTCGCCCAGGAGTGCCGCAGAATTGTATTGAACTGTTTTTGTTCATAAATCGATGCCATTGAGTGATCACTGACGTTGCCGATCACTTCATCAACGGTAATCGGTTTTCGCAGGTCGAGCAGGTCTGAGTGTTGATCGGGATGCTCCCTGTCTCGATCCTGGAACGATCTCAAGAAGGCGGTTGCAGCTGTTATGAGGGGGGGAGCAATTTCGATCGCGACCGACTCATCTGGATGGTAACGATCCGGGTTGATGATCAGCGTCGAACAGTTTTTACCAAGAAGTGCCGGCAGAGGGGCGAGTGCTTCTGCTTCTGACCAAAACCAAAGGAGCCTTGAGATCGCTTCCGGCAAGAGGGGCGTGATTTCGGATCCGAGTTGCTGGAGCCGTTGATGAAGATGATGCAACTTGACCTTCACTTCTCTGGGTGGCTGCAGACTCTTTGTCGGCAGGCTAAGTGCCGTCCGCAGGGGAACAGGGAGTTTTTGCATTTCAAGATTGAGGTCGTCTATCAAGCTTTCCGGACCGGTTCTGGCCGGAAGCGCCTGCATGCTGTGGAGTGCGAGCATCTGCAGTACGATGCAGGCGAGGGGACTGCGATCGGCATTGTTGCTCCGGTCAGGGGAAGAGATCAATAACGCTGATTCTATGCAGCTGTGCAGCAGGTTCGTCAAGTAGGGCGTAGAGGGTTGCAGTCGCTGTTGTTCCCCTCCGAAGAAGCGGCTCTGCATCTCCTGCAGTAAAAGAGTTAAAATTTTTCTGGATGAGTCTGTTTCGTGCAGAGCGGTGACAGGTATCAGCTCTGACCAGAGGCGTACAGAGGGTGTCGTGACTCCCCAGGCTGAAACTTCACCGATCCCCCAGGTGTAATAGCTCTCTAATCCGAGGGCCGCAGATATTTTGCGGCCAGATTCGGCCACCTCTGAAAGATTGTTTTTTGGAAGCAGGATAACTCCTGCCGCCAAATGGCTTTCCCTGTTGATCCAGAATACGATCGGCGGCGAGAGGAACTCTTTCTCCCCGAGCAGAACCGGGTAAAGGTCGACGGTTCGAAAGGGCCCTGGCTTTTCCCGAAGATGGTCTGTCGCCCAGATGTGGAGCTGTTTCGCAAATTGGTGTAGTGGATCTTGGTTCATCAATAGACTCAGTGTCGCAAAAAAAAGAGGGCCGTCACAATGACGGCCCCGGGGGTGACTCAGCAGGGCTTGGGTGCTTAATCCCCCCACACCCGATATTTATTAACACAGGTTGCGGCAGTTGCCAACGTTGTTTTTTCCCTGTTGCTGAAATCAGGGGTTATTGCGCCCCATTTCAAGGTGCAGTCGGGTGAGCCGTTCAATATCAGCCTGCAACTTTTCGATCTCCTGCTTTGACGCGTCGGCCTGCTGATCGCAGGTTTTGAGTTTTTTCTGGTCACTCAGGTTGCTGGTGTAGAGTTGGAGCAGGCTCTTGGCATCATTGACAAAGAGACTGTCCGGGTACTGTTTTATATATGCTTTTAAGGGGGTGGCGTCTGTCTTTTTGAAAAATTGCTCGATTGCATTGTGAAACTGTTCTGATTCGGTGCGTGACGAATTCAGTCCTGTTGCTGTTATAGTTGCACATCCGGTTACTAAAAAAAACAGGCAGGCGGCGGTCACTGTTTTCATCAGGATCCCCCTTTTCGACGATCAATCATATAGTTACTGCCGGGAAGTCGTTTTAAGTGTTCTTTTATTCGGGCACACTCGTAACTGATAGCCGTTGCTGATTCATAATTTGACATTTCACTGCAGACAATGGCAATCGACACGGTCATGATCTGAAATTTGCGTTTAACGCCAAAACGGTCTTCGCCGGTAAAAGACCCGGTTTGCCGATCCTGTTCCGAATAGTATTCAGGGATCTTTTTGTCAAATTCATTGATAAATTTTTGTGCCAGAGACTCAACTTTATCGGGAGTTGTCAGAAAAATATAATCGTCGCCGCCGATATGCCCGACAAAATCATCCGGGTTCCCTTCCAATTTGACGATCCGCTCAATCATACCACCAACCATCTTGATGATGTCGCTCCCATTCTGGTAGCCGTAGCGGTCATTGAACGCCTTGAAGTGATCCAGATCGATAAAGGCGTGGGCAAAGGGGACACCTTTTTGCAACAGTTCTTCTACGCGACGCTGAATGACGAGATTGCCGGGGAGGCGCGTCAGTGGACTGGCATCAAGATTTAAAGTTTCATATTCGCGCAGTTTGTGTCCCATGATTATGAATTCGCGGGTTAACAGACCGAACTCATCCCGGGCGGTTGTTTCAATGTTAACATCGTAATTCCCTTCGGCAATCTGCTGGGTTGCATCTGTTAATCTGCGCAGTGAACGATGTATCTGGAGGATGAGTGAGATGCCGATCGGAAACGACAGGACCAGTCCCAACAGCAGCAGGGTCAAGGTAATGCGAAAGGCTCTATCGCTGTTGTTGACCAACTGGTCGAGGGAGCGGTCTATCTTTTCCTGTTGTGTATCCCGAAAAATTCTCAATTCCTCAACGAGCCTCTGTTGCTCGGGCCGCAAGGTTTTTTTGAATAAAAGATCAGCAGTTTTCTTCTTTTCCGGTAACAGCTTTAGAAATTCGTCTAAATTGTTACCATATCGGGAGAAGTGGATATTAAAGTGCTGTTGTCTCTCTGCAGAAAGTTTCTCCAGGAAGGCTTTTTGAGCCGACAGACTGCTCTTTGTTTTTTCTATGAGCAGATCGAGCGCTTCTTTGTTCGGGCGAATTGTGAGCAGGTCGGCTAACTGTTCCTGCCGATTTATGTCTGATTGCAGATCGCGCGCCAGTGCTGCGGCTCTGACGTCGGTGTTGACCAGCTCACGTGACACGGTCGTCTGCGTATGCAGGCTGCTTAGGGCATAACCGATTGATATGAGGCTGAAGCAGGCCAGAAGAAGGTAGGTAACCGTGATCTTGTCGGTCACTGTGATCCGGATCTGATCTGTATAGGATTGTCTTCTGTTACGCATTTTCAAAATCACCCGCTGAAAACAGATCGTCCTGATTCTGAGGTAACGGCCGTTCAAAATGTTTGAGTGCCAGTTGTGTCGCCATGCGACCGCGAGGCGTTCTGTTCAGATACCCCTGTTGAATCAGAAATGGTTCTATAACGTCCTCTATTGTATCGCGTTCTTCTCCGATTGCAGCGGCAAGCGTGTCGAGTCCGACCGGTCCGCCATTAAATTTATCGAGAATCGTCAACATCAGAAGACGATCCATCTGATCGAACCCTTTGCTGTCGACTTCTAACCGGAGCAAGGAGCTGTCGGCGATGTTGAGGGTGACGGTGCCGCTCGCATTTACTTGAGCAAAGTCGCGAACCCGTCTCAACAAGCGATTGGCGATCCGGGGCGTCCCCCGGCTGCGGCGGGCGATCTCTGCGGCCCCTTCTTTCGTCGCCTCGATTTTGAGTAATCGGGCGCTCCGTTCGACAATAATTGAGAGTTCTTCAATAGAGTAAAACTCAAGACGGCTGATGATGCCGAACCGGTCGCGCAGTGGAGAAGAGAGCAGCCCAGCCCTGGTTGTGGCTCCAACCAGAGTAAAACGGGGGATATCGAGTTTGATCGTGCGGGCTGAAGGCCCCTGCCCGATCATAATGTCGAGCTGGTAATCTTCCATTGCCGGGTAGAGGATCTCCTCGACAACCGGCGAGAGTCGGTGGATTTCATCGATAAAGAGCACGTCCCCCTCTTCCAGATTCGTCAGGACCGCTGCCAGATCGCCCGGTTTTTCGATGACCGGCCCTGATGTGCTTTTGATGCTGACACCCATTTCGTTGGCGACAATGTTGGCCAAGGTGGTTTTGCCGAGGCCAGGGGGGCCGTAAAAGAGGACATGGTCAAGCGGCTCACTGCGTCCACGTGCAGCCTCAATAAAAATTTTCAGGTTTTCTTTGGCTTTTGCTTGCCCGACATATTCCGATAATGTGCCGGGACGTAGCGAAACGTCGAACCGGTCATCATCGTAATCAGGGGTGGCAGAAATTAATCGCTCAGGCATAATTGTTATTTTCCGAGCAGCTTTAATGCTGCCTTCAATGTCGTTTCAAGAGGGCTGTCCGGAGGAATCTCCATACTTTTAAGGGCGTTACGGGCGACATTCTCTTTATACCCGAGATTGATCAGGGCCGACAATAGATCGTCGAGCAGATCCGGTGTGGACAACGACAGCGTCCCCTCGTTGTCACCTCCTGCTGCCAGGAACGGCGCAACTTTGTCCTTCAGTTCGAGCGACAGCCGCGCTGCTGTTTTCTTGCCGATCCCCGGCAGGGAAGAGAGCCGGGCAATATCGCTGTTTGCCAGGGCGGCCGCCAGTTCGAAGGTCGGGATATGTGAAAGGATATTTAACGCCAGTTTCGGCCCTACACCTGAAACCGAAATCAGCACAGTGAAGACCCCTTTCTCTTCAAAAGTACCGAAGCCGAATAGCTGAATGGCATCTTCCCGGACATGAGTGTGGATATGCAGTTCGGCCTGACCACTCTCCGGCAGAGCGTAAAAGGTTGATAGCGGCACCAGAATTCGGTAGCCGACACCACCGACATCCAGAATGATATGATCGACTGTTTTGTATGCAATCCGGCCATTGAGCAGAGCGATCATCGATTCAGTCCTCGATTTGTCCGGCTTCTTGGGGGTGTGGTCAGCCTGTTCAGGCTACCGGTGTGTGCATGACAGATGGCAACCGCCAATGCGTCGGCGGCGTCTTCCTGTGCGACTTCAGGGAGTTTCAGAAGAGCTTTGACCATCAGTTGCACCTGACTTTTGCTGGCGAGGCCGTAGCCGACGACAGCACTTTTGATCTGCAGCGGACTGTATTCAGCGACACTGAGGTCAGCTGTTGCTGCAGAAAGAACGGCGACACCACGCGCCTGGCCGAGTTTGAGTGCGGACCGGGCGTTACTCCCGATAAAAACCTGTTCGATCGCTGAACAGTCGGGGGCGTATTGTTGAATAATAATCTGAAGTTCCTGATAAATATGGAGCAGGCGTTGCGCCAGATCAAACTCTTGCGGAGGGCGAATAACACCGTTGTCGATATGGTGCAGACGATTCCCTTCCAGATGAATCAGGCCGTAACCGGTCGCTCTGGATCCAGGGTCGATGCCGAGAATTCTCATAAGGACAGCGTTCGCATGGAGAGTTTACCCGCCTCTTAGTCCATGATCCGGCCAATCTCCTCTTCTGAAATGTCAAAGTTTGCATAGACATTCTGAATATCGTCGTTATCTTCGAGTTTATCCATCAATTTGAGCATCTGCTCAGCCTGCTGACCTTCGAGCATGGTCGTGTTCTCCGGGATCATTGTAACTTCAGCGGTCTGAATCTTTAAACCCCGTGCCGTGATCGCCTCGCGGATTTCAATAAAGTCAGCCGGATCGGTTGTGACTTCAAATACGTCTCCTTCGTCCTTGACGTCCACGGCACCGGCTTCGAGTGCTACTTCGAAAAGAGTATCAAAATCTTCGTCGCGGGAGAGAGAAATTAATCCTTTGCGGTCGAACAGGAACGCGACAGAGCCGTTGACGCCGAGATTACCGTTGTTTCGACTAAATATGAACCGGACATCGGCGACGGTGCGGGTACGGTTGTCCGTCATAAATTCGACGAGAATAGCGACGCCACCGGGGCCGTACCCCTCGAATGTCCCTTCTTCATAAACAACGCCGTCAAGATCTCCGGCCCCTTTTTTAATGGCCCGATCGATATTGTCTTTCGGCATGTTCGCCTGTTTCGCTTTATCAACGGCCATCCGCAGGCGCGCATTGCTTTCGAGATCGCTTCCGCCGATTTTTGCTGCTACGGTAATCTCTTTGATCAGTTTGGTGAAAACTTTACCGCGCTTGGCATCCTGAGCGCCTTTGCGGTGTTTGATGTTAGCCCATTTACTGTGTCCTGCCATGATCTTGAAACCCTCCTGTGTTCTATATGAATTCAGTTTTAGACATTATCACGCAGTTGACTGTTTCGACAAGCTTTTGCCTCCCGGTCGGGAACAAAAAAAGCCGGCAGTCTGCCGGCTTTTTTTTGATTCTGTTCGTGTTCACTGCCGTCTACTATTGAAAAATGATGCAGAATCTTTTGTAATTTACCGCGCCAGTTGTGCTTGTTTATGGTTTAGAGAAAAGTCAGCTTTCGTACGGCGTGGTCCTGAAGCCGATAACCGAGAGATTGTCGGCAATTTTCTCAACTCCTTCGACCGTTTTGACTGCCGCCAGAACACTTTTGTGCTCATCCTTGCTGAGGACATGCCCCGAGATGGTAACTGTCTTCCCTTTGGCTGTGATGATTAGATGCTCACAGTCGAACTCATTCAGGGAGAGGATCGCAATTTCGGCTTTCTTGCCGAGGATAAGATCGGTCAGAATTTTTTTGGCGCTCCCTTTCTCTTCAACCAGATTGTTGTCACTGACACCGCTACAGATCATTTCAACAGCCTTGTCTTCGGAGAGGCGCTGTGTGTTGATGACCAGATCGTAATCGAGAGGGTTCTCCCACTCACGGTCGAAATAGTAGCGGATAAATCCGGCCCGCTGCTGATCGCTTTTGCGAACCATCAGTCGCGCAAGATCTGGGTCGAGCCATTCACGTACGGCCCAGCGTTCAACCCGGTCTTCAAAAGGGGCAATGATCCGGACGCGAAAAGCACTCAAGATATCCCTGAGCAGATCTTCACCGGCACGACCGTAGATAACGACATCCCCCTTGAGGGCAAAATTGAGAACCATGAGTTCGATCTGGTGCAGATCGAGCAGGTGCTGAACATCTTCCCCTTCAACGAATGCTGGCGGTCTTTCATCTGCATGCTCAAACGCTTCGTCAGAGAGTCCATATTTATGCGCAACTTTTTTCAGAGTCGAACCGTCGACCAGCGTATATCCGAGCTCTTTCGCAACCCTGTGAGCGATCGGAATTCCGCCACTGCCCATTTCGCGTGAAATCGTAATGATTGCCATGACATTCCTCTTCGTGACTCGATTCGAGAGTGTTAGTAGACTTCAGATACTAGCAATTCACTCAGTGATTGACAAGACGAAAACTGCCCTCAAGTCTAATAGACGGGTTTGTAGTCGAACTGATGATGCGCCTGGATGAAACGAACAGTGCGGCTTTTGGAGCGCATAACCACGGAATGGGTTTCTGCCCCACCGGAGAAGTAGCGAACCCCTTTTAGCAGTTCACCATTGGTGACGCCGGTTGCGGCAAAGACGACATCTCCGCCCGCCATCTCTTCGCAGTTGTAAATTTTGTCGAAATCGGTGATCCCCATGGTGACGGCGCGCTCCCGCTCTTCTTGATTCATGAAGATCAGCCGTCCCTGCATGTCCCCACCCATGCATTTCAGTGCGGCCGCGGCCAAAACCCCTTCCGGTGCGCCGCCAATCCCCATAACCATATCGACGCCACTGCCGGGGACGGCGGCTGCGACTGCCGGTGCGACGTCGCCATCAGAGATTAGATGAATTCTGGCTCCCGCTCGACGAATCTCCTCGACAATTTTGTCGTGACGGGGACGGTCAAGAAGAACGACAGTCAAATCTTCGATGTAGCACGATTTTGCTTCAGCGACCCGCTTTAAATTTTGTGTCGGGGTGGCATTGATGTCGATAACGCCGTACGCCTGTGGGCCAACGATAATTTTCTCCATATACATATCGGGCGCATGCAGAAAACTTCCATGCGGGGCGAGGGCAATGGTGGCAATGGCGCCATTCATCCCTTTGGCACAGAGTGTGGTCCCCTCTAATGGATCGACGGCGATGTCGACCGGGGTCCCTTTTTTTTTGCCGAGTTTTTCGCCGATGTAGAGCATCGGCGCTTCGTCCATTTCCCCCTCTCCAATAACGACCGTGCCGTAGATATCAAGCGAGTCGAGAGTCCGGCGCATCGCTTCGGTCGCTGCATCATCAGCAGCAATTTTATTCCCTTTGCCAACCCAACGTCCAGAGGCAAGAGCGGCGGCTTCGGTGACGCGTGCCAGTTCCAGGGCCAAATTGCGATTCATTTAAGTCTCCAGGTTATGTTCGATTCTTTTAACGGCTGGTATAATTGCATAAAATCAAAAATAAAAACAATTTTTTCATATTTTTGACTTATATTTTTGACTGGGCTATCTCTTTTATCTCGTGTTATTTTGAAAGCTCGCCTGTCGCACAAGGAGTTGTTTACTGTTATGGAAATAGCACCATTTATCTGGGCGCATCGAGGCGCCTCTGGTCTCGCTCCTGAAAATACGATGGCAGCCTTCAGACAGGCTGAGTTGGCTGGAGCTGACGGTATTGAACTCGACGTTCACCTAAGCCGCGACGGGCGACCGGTGGTTATTCATGATGAGACGATCGATCGCACGACAGACGGGTCTGGTGCGGTTGCCGATATTTTGCTGCGTGATCTGCAGCGCCGCGATGCAGGGAGCTGGTTTGCGCCGGAATTTTGCGGTGAGACCGTCCCTCTGCTTGAAGAGGTATTGGGATGGGCGGCGGATCGCATCCGGTTGAATATCGAAATTAAATCACCCCAGGCCGGTCGAGCGGTTCTGGATCTATTGAGCCAGTTTCCGGATGTGTCTGTACTGATCTCCTCGTTCCGGCACGACCTGTTGTTTTCCATGCGCCAGTGGTCTCCTGATTTGCCGATTGCCTTTCTTAGCGATTCCTGTTTCTGGCGGCTCGCCCTGAAGCGCGCCGTCGCCTGCCAAGCTGAAAGTTTTCACCCGCCCGAACGTCATGTTACACGGGTGCTGGTCAACGCCTGTCACCAGCTCGGGATGAAGGTCTTCCCCTGGACGGTTGACGATACCCGCCGGCGTGACACGCTCCTGCGTATCGGCGTCGATGGCCTGTTTACAAATTTCCCTCAGGGGAATGGGGTGTCTTGATCTGATTTTTTGTTTCTTGATTAAAAAAAACTTGATTTCTGGGACTCTCTTGCAAAAGTCCAAAAAAATACTATTCCTGAAGCGGTTCTAGTCAGAACGTGATCTCTAAAAACGAAAAACAGTAGATCCCCGATAAAGTCACTCGGGGATGACAACTTTTTTGCAAGAGGCTCAAAGTATAGCGTTTTATTAAAGAGAACTGTTCGTTCAGTGACGCATCTCTTCGCGAACCCTTTTCAAGTAATCGACACCAATCTCTTTCCCCCATTTGCTGTAGATCGGCTCCGCTTGCTTTATAAGGAGTGAGCGGTCGGCCTCATTGAGTTCAATAAACTCTATTCCATCGGCCTTGGCCGCAGCGATCTGCTCCATCTGCTGCTGTTCAGTCAGCCGCCGGGCCGCGGCGCTCTCTTCGGCAATGGTCTGAAGCAGGATGTCGCGAAGATCAGCGGGGAGCTTGTCGAGCCAGCGCTGGTTGATCAGGTGAATGTAAAGTCCCTGGGCGTAGTCGAGTTGTGTGTAGTAACGGGCAATCGTGAATTTTTTTGAAATATTACAGACAATCGGAGTGTGATCAAGCCCGTCAATGACGCCGGTCTGCAACGCTTGAGGGACATCGGGCCACGGCATGACGGTGAATTTTAGTCCCCAGGCCTTGTACACGTCTATATTGACCGGAGCTTCGGCGATGCGAAAGTTCACACCCGCCGCATCAGCAAGGTTTCTGACCGGCTTGTTTGTCGCCCAGCCGTAGCTGCCGTAGCCGGTGAAATCGGCGGTGAGAAGCCCCTGTTCTGCTGCAGCGGTACTGAACGGTTGCCAGAGTGCTTTGGTGTTGCGAAATTGATCGAGTTTTGCAAACGTATCGACCACATAAGGGAGGTTGACAATGCCGAGTCGTGGCGCGATATTTGCCGCCGCCACCGAGGAACTCATCATCCCTTGCACCGCCCCCATCCTCAGTTTGCTGATGACATCCTTTTCGCCGCCGAGTTGACTTAGAGGACGAAAATCGATATACAGCCGCCCTTTCGATTTTTCCCAGACCTGGTCGCGGATCTTGAATCCGGCCGCAACCCCTTCAATGGCAGGGTGTCCCACGCAGGAGAGAAGATAAGTATATTCGGCAGACGACGGATCAAAGCCTGGCTGCCAAGCCAAAAGA
>JACUTX010000027.1 GCA_014859615.1 Desulfuromonadales bacterium
GGTGACGCAGCCCCGGCGTCATGCCCGATCTGCTCTTCGACCACCGTCCCATCGAGATCGTTGACGCCAAATGCCAGAGAGACCTGAGCGATCTTCAGCCCGAGCATCACCCAATACGCTTTAATATGCTGGAAGTTATCGAGGTAGATGCGACTGATGGCCAGAGTCTTTAATGCATCAATTCCTGAAACTCCGCGGGCGCCAGGAACGCGAGTATTATCCGGCTGAAAGGCGAGCGGAATAAAAGCCTGAAAACCGCCGGTCTTATCCTGCAAATTTCGCAATCTGGCGAGATGATCGATCCGGTCGTCGATCGATTCGAGATGACCAAACAGCATTGTTGCGTTACTTTTCAGCCCGGCGGTGTGAACCTGCTCAATAATTTCGAGCCAACGTTCGCCGCTGATTTTCTCAGGGCAGATCTTGTCGCGGATCTCTTTACGAAAAATTTCGGCCCCGCCACCCGGCATCGAATCGAGCCCGGCCGACCGGAGCTCAATCAAGACTTGATCAATGGACTGCTTCGTCAGCGAAGCGAAATAGTCGATTTCGACCGCAGTAAATGCCTTAATGTGGAGCTGTGGATTGTCGGCCTTGACAGTCGATAGCATTTCCAGATAAAAATCAAAAGGGAGATCGGGATGCAGACCACCGACAATGTGGATTTCGGTCGCACCGCCTTGTGCCGCATTGTTCGCCCGTTCGAGAATTTCATTCAGTGCAAGGGCGTAGGCCCCTTCTTCATCACAAGTCTTGCTGAAGGCACAAAATGTACAGCGATTGACGCAGATATTTGTGTAATTGATATGGCGATTAACGTTGAACAGAACTCGATCGCCATTTTTTATTTTATTAGCCGCAGCCGCAAGTTCGCCGATGGCGAGCAGATCATTGCTGGCGTAAAGCGCAGCGGCATCCGCATCGGTGATGCGCTGCTGCGCCGTTATTTTCTCTGCCAGTTTTTCAAACAAGGTCATGATTCAAGTTCCTGAACAGCAGTTCCCCAGCGACGAAACAGCTGATGCTCCAGATGAAGGGAATCGAGGATCTTCCCGGCCATAAAATCATCAAGATCAGCCAGACTTTCTGGCCGCTGGTAATATCCCGGCATAGCCGGTAAAATCTGCGCTCCTGCTTGTGCAAGGCGGAGCAGATTCTCCAGATGAATCGTATTCAGTGGCGTTTCGCGCGGAACCAATACCAGCTGTCTGCGCTCCTTCAGCATAACATCAGCCACCCGCTCAATAAGATTACCGCTCAGGCCCGCTGCGATTCGGCCGACCGTCCCCATAGAGCAAGGGACAACCACCATGGCATCCGGAGCCGACGAGCCGCTCGCTATCGACGCAAACAGATCGTCGTGAGCAAAATAATCGAGGGAGTCAGACTGAAAATAGCTGCGCAGAATCGAAATCAACTCCGAAGGATTAGAACTCCAGGCATTCCCGGTTTCATACTGCAAAACCTTCAGACCGGACGGACTGATCAACATCGAAACCCTCAAACCGACCTGCAGCAAGACACTTACCGTACGCAGACCGAAGCGCGAGCCGGACGCTCCGGTGATAGCTACGACGATATGTTGTCGCTTTGCGCTTTGAGAATCGACCATCAATATACACCTTAAACGATCAGGGCATCAGCCAGCGTAAAACAGAAAATCAATACGCTGATATAACCATTCATATTGAAGAACGCAGCATCGAGTCGGCTCAGATCATCGGGCTTCACCAGTTTATGTTCGTAAACCAGCAAAACAGCAACAACAGCGACGCCGAAAAGATAGATCCAGCCGAGCCCCGGCAGCAACAGCAACGCAAGCAACAAAAGAACCATCGCAGTATGAAACAGCCGAACAAAAATCAGAGATCTCTCTACCCCGAACTGCGAAGGAATCGAGAACAACCCTGTTTCACGATCGAAATCAAGATCCTGCAAAGCATAAAAGATATCAAATCCGGCGACCCAGAACAGCACGGCGAGCCCGAGGACAATTGCTGGCCAACCGATATCCCCCCGCAGAGCGATCCACGCACCGACGGGCGCAGCTGCCAGACAGAGACCAAGAACGATATGGGCCAAAAATGTAAACCGTTTGCAGTAAGAATAGAGGATCAAAAAAAAGAGGGCAATCGGCGAAAGCTTCAGACATAGTGGGTTGAGCATCCAGGCCGATATAAGCAGCAGCAGTATTGAAACCCCGGCAAACATAAACGCCTCGAAGCGCGAAATGGTCCCTGTCGGGATATGCCGCGTCGCTGTGCGCGGATTCTTTGCATCGATTTGGGCGTCGATAATTCTGTTCATACTCATGGCAGCCGTTCTGGCCCCGACCATTGCGAGACAGATCCAAAGAATCTGCATCAGAGTTGGCGCAACCCCACTGACCAGACTGGCGAGTGTCGCACCCATTAGAGCAAAGGGCAAGGCAAAGACCGTATGTGAAAACTTGACCATCGTCATAAGGTCAAGAATTTTCAAAACAACAGACATCGTCCCTCGTATTAAACCGTTTATCATGCGCGTGAGTCTACACCTCAAGCGATTTCTGTTCAAGCCATTCAAAAGAGAGTTGTGAATGTTTATCTTTAACGGCAGATTATTCAACTTACTATTCATTGTACCAACAAAAGCAAATAACTTTTCCGTTATGGATCACGGCAGCCAAAAAGTCTGTTTGATCAAAGGAAGATGAAATAACTACCGATTCTTGTAAAATGGAAGAGACGCCAGGCACATGCACTTCATTTATCAAAAGTGTTAGTATTTTATAACGAGATCCCAATCAGACCTGCAAAAGGTGGCGATAAAATGTACTGCCTCGCAGCGAGCTGCGGGGAATAAGACCCTCTTTCTGATTTAACTATTCAGCACCTGCGAAAAAGTTGTCATTCCCGAGGGGTCATTATAGAATCCAATTTTGGGATGACAGATTTTCTTATGATTCTTAAGAGTATTGAATAGTTACCGATAAATATAAAAGCCCCCCGGTGATTTTTTCCGGGGGGCTTTTATATACCTTATTAAAGCAGATCAGAAAATTGCAATGCGCGCCAGCTCCATCACTCTCTCCGGCAAAAGCCCGAGATAGAGAACGCCGACAAGTGAAATAATGATTGAAACCATCGCTCCAAGCGGCATTGATACCCATGCGAAATCTTCTTGCGGATCACGAAAGTACATGGCAACCAGCACGCGCAGATAATAATAGAGAGAAACAGCAGAGTTTAAAACCCCAATGACAGCAAGCCAGATATACTCAGCTTTAATAGCACCGGCAAAAATATAAAACTTGGCAGTGAAACCTGCCGTCGGCGGCATCCCCATTAAAGACAAGATAAAAATCGACAAAGCGACCCCGAGAAATGGTCGTTTGAAACCAAAACCGGCAAGACCTTCATAGGTCAGATTATTTTCACCTTTTTTACCAGCCAGAACCAGGACTGCAAAAGCACCGAGATTCATAAATGTGTAGGCGAGCATATAGTAAAGGATACCGGAAAACCCGATATAATTCGCTGCAACCAGACCAACAAGGGCATAACCAGCGTGAGTAATCGACGAGTAGGCCAGCATACGCTTGATATTGGTTTGTGAAACGGCCATAAAGTTGCCGATAGTCATGGTTAAAACAGCTAAAATCCAAAGCAGCGCCGACCAATCTACCTGCATCTCGGCAAAAGAGAAGAGAAGAATCCGCATGAAGGCGGCAAGAGCAGCGGCTTTCGGTCCTGCACTCATAAATGCAGTGATCGGAGTCGGAGCGCCTTGATAGACATCCGGTGCCCACATATGAAACGGAACCACACCGATTTTGAACAGGAACCCGGTGCTGAGAAGAAGCATACCAGCGATCGTCATCGGATTCCCGAGCATCGCCTGGTGCTGGGAAGAGAGGATCAACCCGATCTCAGAAAGATTAGTTGTCCCGGTCACGCCGTAGAGCAGAGCCATTCCGTAAAGAAGAAAACCGGTTGAGAACGCTCCGAGTAAAAAATATTTAAGCCCTGCTTCATTCGAGCGAACATCATTATAAAAGAATCCAGCCAAGACATAGAGGGAGACGGAGAGCACCTCAAGCCCGAGAAAAATGGTCATCATATCGGTGGCGGATGCCATCCACATGGAACCGGCAGTTGCAAAGAGGATCAGCGAGTAGAACTCATTGATCGGGTACCCTTCGCGTCTCAGGTAATCGTCTGACATCAAGATCGTCAGCGCGGCTGAAAAAATAAAAATAATATTGAAAAAGAGCGCAAATCCATCTTGAGCCACTTGATCCGCAAACCCAAACTGTATACCGATGTCTTTTATAGCGAGCCCGTTCCAGGCCGAAACCGTCGCGGCAGCAGCGCAGATCAAACCGATAATCCCGATCCAGGCGATATGCGTTGTCCGACCCGGCTTCGAAAACACACCGATCAGCAGAAGTACCATACCAAAAATGACCAAAATCACTGACGGCATTATGGCATAAAAATTTACCGTTTTTAAAGCGGCTTGCACCAGATTTTCCATGAACATGTTCCTCCGGAAACAGTGTTGCTGCGTCTATTTATTACTTGAATTCAATATGCTTGGGTGCATCAATCTTTTGCACCACAGCGATCTGCTGTTTGCCATCAATCTGCATGATCAGATTCTCAAGCGCCGGATTCATCTTGTCAAAAAAGACGTTTGGATAGATGCCGATCCAGAAGATGAACAGAAGCAGCGGAAGCATAACGATAATTTCACGTACTGACAGATCCTTCAGTAGAGTATTTTTCGGATTATTAAGCTCGCCAAACATCATCCGCTGGAACATCCAGAGCATATAGACTGCAGCAAGAATAACACCGGTCGTGGCAAATACCGCATACCAGCGAAGTTCACTCTCAAATGCGCCGACCAGAATGAGGAATTCACCAACAAACCCGTTTGTCCCCGGCAGACCGATAGAGGATAAAGTAACAATCATAAAGATCGTGGCAAAAATCGGCATCTGTTTGGCCAGGCCACCAAACTCGGAGATTTCACGCGTATGTCGCCGTTCGTAAATGAACCCGACGATAAGGAAGAGTGCGCCGGTAGAAATACCGTGATTAACCATCTGAATCATGCCACCAGCCATCCCCTGCAGATTCAGGGCAAAAACACCGAGCATGACAAAACCGAGATGGGCAACAGAAGAGTAGGCGACCAGCTTCTTGACGTCTGACTGGACCATAGCGACCAACGATCCGTAGATGATGCCAATGACGCAGAGAGTCGCAAGATAAGGCATACAGGTAGCAAGTGCTTCAGGGAAAAGTGGCATGGCAAAGCGGATAAAACCGTAAGTCCCCATCTTCAGCATTACAGCGGCGAGGATAACAGAGCCAGCTGTAGGGGCTTCCGTGTGAGCATCCGGCAACCAGGTGTGTAATGGAAACATCGGCACCTTGATCGCGAAACTGAAGGCAAAAGCGAGAAACAGCCAGATCTGGACATCAGCCGGTACATTCATCTGATAAAACTGCGTAATGCTGAAACCGTTGGTGTCAAGGGCCGATTGCTGTGCATAATAGTAGATAAAGATGATAGCGACCAGCATCAACAAAGAACCGACCGCTGTGTAAATAAAGAACTTGACCGCGGCGTATATGCGATTTTTTCCACCCCAGATACCGATCAAAAAGTACATCGGGATCAGCATGAGTTCCCAGAAAATGTAGAACAGAAACAGATCAAGGGAGATAAAAGCACCGATCATTCCGGTCTCAAGCAGCAACAACAAGGCCATAAACCCCTTGGTGTTTTTCTCTATAGCCTGCCAGGTCGAAAGAACCGCAATCGGCATAATAAATGTCGTCAGCAACACCAGCCAGAGGCTGATGCCGTCAATGCCGAGATTGTAGTTCATCTGAAAAAAGTCGCCAATGCTGATCCATTTGACAAATTCAGTGTACTGCATTCCGCCGCTGGTAATGAAGACGTCATTAAACGCCAACGGAAGACTGATGCCGAAGGTTACCAGAGTAACAATCAGGGTAAAGCCCTTCAGCAGCGGCTCATTATCCCGGGGGATAAAGAGCAGCATTGCCATGCCGAGCAGAGGCAAAAAGGTGATGATACTGAGAAGGTGTTCGCTCATTGCAAAAAGCTCCTTAAAAAACGCTCAAAAAAACAATAGTGCTTTTAGCCAAAAATGTAGAACCCGACGATCATAACCACACCGATCACCATCCACATGGCGTAGTGTTGAGTCAATCCGGTCTGGGTATAACGCAGCCCACTCGAAACAAGTGTTGTGACACGTCCGACACCATTGACGACACCATCGACGATACAGACGTCAAATCCTTTCCAAAAGAACAGACCACAACGTTTAATTGGGTTGACGAACAGGAAGTCGTACAATTCGTCAATATACCATTTGTTATAGACTGCTTTATGCAGACCGCTAAATTTCGAAGTGAATTTACCTGGGAGTTCCGGACTTTTGATGTAGAACCAGATAGCGACGCCAATGCCGAGAAAGCCAACTGCGACTGAAGCGCCCATCAAGCCGAATTCCCAAAGCAGTGAGTGCGCCATCGCTTCTTTAATAGCAATACGATAGGTCTCCTGGGCCGGGCCGAAGACCGGATCGAGGAAGTGCTCAAGGTAATTAGGGATATGCAACCCGCCAATGTTGCCAAGAACATGCGGCACACCAACATAGCCACCAACGACAGCGAGCGCAGCAAGAATGACCAGCGGCAGGGTAATCACCCATGGTGACTCCGGAATGTGATCCTTGGCACGGGCGTCGGTCTTCTGCTTACCCCAGAAGGTCATTGCCACGAGCCGGAACATGTAGAAGGCGGTCATGCCGGCGGCAATTGCACCAACGCCCCATAGCCAGAGTGAACCGCGGGTCGAACTGGCCGCCCACCAGAGAATCTCGTCCTTGGAGAAGAAGGCGGAGAAGAGAGGGACACCGGTGATGGCGATGGTTGAAAGCAAAAAAGTCCAGTAGGTAATCGGCATCTTGCTTTTTAGCCCACCCATATTGCGCATATCCTGCGGGTCATCATGCAGGTGAGCGTGATGGTAAGCGTGATGCATGCCATGAATGACCGAGCCGGAACCGAGAAACAGGCAGGCCTTGAAGAAGGCATGGGTCATAAGATGGAAGATGCCGCCGGTAAAGGCGCCAACACCCATAGCCAGAAACATATAACCAAGCTGGGAAACCGTCGAATAGGCGAGTACGCGCTTGATATCGTTCTGGGCGAAACCGATAGTGGCAGCAAAGAGCGCCGTTGCGGCACCGATGATGGCGATTACCATCATGGTGGTCGGAGCCATGGCAAACAGACCACTCATCCTACCAATCATGTAGACACCGGCGGTGACCATGGTTGCGGCATGGATCAGAGCAGAGACCGGAGTCGGGCCCTCCATCGCGTCAGGCAACCATGTATAGAGTGGAATCTGTGCTGATTTCCCGGTCGCACCAAGAAAGAAACAGAGGGTGATCACGGTTACGACAACGCTGCCGGTGCCGAGAAGATGTGCATTCTCGCCAATCTTGACAAAGTTGGTTGTCCAGACTCCGTGCTCACTCCCGAGAGTCCAGAACAGGGTCATCAGACCGAGCAGAAAACCAAAGTCACCAACGCGGTTGACAACAAACGCCTTTTTTGCCGCATCGCCTGCACTCTTCTTCTCCATGTAATAACCGATCAGGAGATAAGAACAGAGCCCAACCCCTTCCCAACCGATAAACATGACCAGAGCGTTGCCGCCGAGAACCAGCATCAACATGGCAAAACAAAAAAGGTTCAGGTAGCTGAAGAAGCGGTAAAATCCTGCTTCACCATGCATGTAGCCGATCGAGTAGAGATGGATCAGGGTGCCGACACCGGTGACGACCATAATCATCAGCGCCGACAGCGGATCAAACAGGAATTCCCAATTGACCTGCAGGTTGCCAACCGACATCCAGGAAGCAACGATCTGCTCGTGCACCTTCACTTCATCAGCAAGCAACTGAAAAAAGTACTTGCTGGAGAGAAGAAATGAGAGAAGCATAACACCAGTCGCAATGCCGCCAATCACCTTTTCGCTCTTTAAAAACCGCTTGCCGAGCAGACCATTGATAATCGCACCGAAAAGCGGTAGTAACGGGATGAGCCAAAGTTTATCGTACATCTATACTCTCCTAACCGGAATGAACTGCTGCCTCTAGCGGCAGAATTACCATTTCAGCAGATTAAAATCGTCGACAGCAATCGAATCACGGTTGCGGTAGAACGCAATGATCAAAGCCATGCCGACAGCCGCCTCAGCCGCTGCAACCGTCATAATAAAGAGGACAAACACCTGCCCGTCCATATTCCCGAGGTGATTGGACAGGGCAATAAATGAAAGGTTGACTGAATTGAGCATCAGCTCAATACACATGAAGATGACGATTGCGTTCTTTCGGGTCAGAACCCCAAAGGTCCCGATAGAGAAGAGAATCGCGCTCAAAACCAGATATTGATCGATACTTACCATTTGATTCTCCTCCTATTCCTGTGCCGCTGCATTGCGTTTTGACAGCACCACGGCGCCGATGACAGCAACCAGGAGCAGAATCGACGCAATTTCAAACGGAAGAAGGAACTCAACAAAGAGTGACTTGGCCAGCAACTGAGTATGCCCTACTTCCATAACGAGTTCATTGCTGATATCACCCTTGATACTGGTCGTACTGCTGTGACCGAGCATATAATAGAGCTGGAAAAAGACCAGACCAGCCAGGGTAATTGCGCCAACCACGCTATGACTCGTCTTCTGAATTAGAACCGTGTTCAGATTCAACAACATGATAACAAAGACAATCAGCATGAGAATAGCACCGGCATAAACCATAATTTGAACTGCGGCCATAAAAGGTGCATGCAGCATCACGTAAAAATTGGCCAGACAGACAAAGGTCATCATTAACGCCACAGCGTTATTGATCGGGCTCTTGCAACTGACAACAAGAACTGCCGAGACAACGGCGACTATAGCGATTATGAAAAAATAAATTTGTTCCATCGATTCCGTGCTCCTGTTTCGAATTATCGAATAAGTCTCTGTTTTTCGAACGTGAAGTCTTCGCGCTTGTAGTTCGCCAGTTCGTAATCACCTGTCATTTCAATCGCTTCAACCGGACAGGCTTCAACACAGTAACCGCAGAAAATACAGCGCAGAAGATCGATTTTATAGACCGCCGGATACTTCTCGCCTTTCTCGTTTTCAGCCGATTCGACAGTTATACATTTAGCCGGGCAGACCGTCGGACAAAGATAACAGGCGACACATTTTTCACGGTCTTGTGCAGGAACCAACCGATGCAAGCCACGAAAACGTTCCGCTGTCGGGAGGCGATGTCCCTTTCTAGGGTACTGCACCGTCGTCGAATTACCTGGCAACATATGCTTGAAAGTGATGCTCAGACCTTTAATAAACTCTCTAATCATGGATAAACCCTCTTATCTCGTCAGACGTTACTGGAGCAGAACCACAACCAGACCGGTCAGCATCACATTTGCCAAAGCTAGTGGCAAGAAGACCTTCCAGCCAAGGAACATCAATTGGTCGTAGCGAACACGGGGCCATGTAGCACGTATCCAGATGAAGAAGAACATAAAACCGAAAATCTTGATCAAAAGGTTAACTGAACCTGCAAACGGTCCGTGCCATCCGCCGAGGAAAAGAGTGACAGCGATCGCCGAAATAATGACCATATTGGCGTACTCAGCCATGAAAAACATGGCGTACTTCATTGAAGAGTACTCAGTGCAGAAACCTGAGACCAGCTCAGTTTCGGCTTCCGGGAGGTCGAAGGGGGTCCGGTTGATCTCAGCCATGCCACAGATAACGAACAAAACAAATGCGACCGGCTGGGAAAAAATATGCCAGTTTGGAATCCACTCCGGCAAAAAACCGAGGAACCCGGCAACCTGATTCAGGGGCTGGATCTGAACCGCCACAATGTCGCGAAGACTCAACGATTCACCAAGCATAAAGACGGCGACCAACGAAAGACCGGCAGCCAGCTCATACGAGATAACCTGAGCCGTCGAACGAATGCCGCCGAGCAGTGAGTACTTGCTGTTGGAGGACCAGCCGGCAAGAACGATTCCGTAGATTCCGAGACCAGCCATGGCCAGGACAAACAGTATACCGATATTCAGATCAGTAATCTGCTGCGGAATGATATAGCCGCCGATCACCAGATCCGGGCCAAACGGCACAACTGCAATCGTGATCAGAGCCGGAACCAGTATCATAACCGGGGCAAGGACAAACGAAACTTTACTCGCCTCAGCCGGGATAATATCTTCCTTGAAAAACAGCTTGAGACCATCGGCAATTGGCTGCAATAATCCATGCCAACCGGTCTCCATCGGCCCGAGGCGGGTCTGCATGTGACCAATAACCTTGCGTTCAACCCAGGTAGCGTATGCTACGATTCCCATCAAAACACTGAAAGTAACAATAATCTTCAGCACCATGACGCCGGAAAATAGGAGCGGGTCGTTAGAAAAGCTTAGCAATACTGGATCCATGTTCATCCTCTTTCTTCTCTGTTTATTTCAAAAACCCGGTCACGGGCAATCATACATCAATTGAAGTTTATTTACTCACTTGAACCGAAATCGCCGCTTCACCTTTATACAGACTATTAATTCTTGCCTCTGAAAAGTGATATGGTGCAAACAAAACCCCCTTAGGTAGACGTTTGCCGACTTTCGCTTTAAGCTTCAGTTCAATGCCGTCAGCCTTGATGCTGACCACAGATTCATCCACAATCTGCAGCCCCTTGGCATCTTCAAAATTAAACTCGACGTACGCTTCGCTCACTACAGCCTGTGGCCCGGTTGCACGAGTCGACATAGTTCCGCTGTGGTAGAGTGCACTGCCAGTCAATAAAAGAAAATCACCAGCAATCGGTTTAGCCCCATCCACAAAGACCAACATCTTCTTTTTCACCGTAACTGTTTCACCACCCCAGACGATACCTTGCGGACCGATCTTCTCGTAGTCGATTCCCGTATATCCGGCCTCATCAGCCAAGGCCGCAAAGAGAGCAGCCGGACCGGTAAAGTTGACCTTTTCACCGAGGCGTGCCGCCAGCAGAGTCAGGATATCGTAATCGGTCTTTGCCTCGCCGGGACTCGGAACACCGGGTCGAACCCTCTGAATACGACGCTCGGCATTGGTAAAAGTTCCGTTTTTTTCGGCAAAGGAGGCAGCCGGCAAAACCACATCAGCCAGTTCTGCTGTCGGAGAGAGGAACAGATCCTGAACTACAACAAAATCGGCGGTCATCAGAGCTTTTTCGACCTTGCTGCGGTCTGGAAAAGAAGTCATCGGATCTTCACCAACGACATACAGCGCCGAAAGTTTACCCTGACCTGCAGCCTCAAGCATCTGCTGAGCCCCCATGCCGCCGGCAGACGGAAGGACACCGCAATCGATAGCCCCCTGGCTGTTCGCTTTTTCACCACAGAGGTAGAGGCCGCTCTCCCCTTTGCCGATGTTACCAGACAAAATTGCTAGGTTCGCCGCAGCAATGGCAATCTCTTTGCTCTGGGCTGTATATGGGAGACCATAGGCGAGGAGAATGGCACTCTGTTTTGCGCCGGCTAATGCTCTGGCTGCAACACGAATCTCTTCGGCCGAAACGCCGGTCGTCGCTTCTACCTTCTCCGGAGTGTAAGCAGCGAGCGACTTTTTAAGAGCATCAACCCCTTCGACCCCTTCGGTAACAGCCAAACCATCCTCTATCAGGACCTGACTCATACTGTTGAGAACATTAACTTCGAGACCCGGTTTATGCAGCAGAGTTCTGGCGCCGGGGAGCTTGCCGAACTTGCCATTTTTGTCTCCAACAATAAACAGCTCTGCTTTATTGCGCTTAACCGTCTGATTGACCACCATACCGAAAACCGGATGAGTTTCATAAAAATCTGAGCGAATCGACAGAACGACATCAGCCTGTTCAACCTGTGGAAAAGTCCCGGTCGAAGAACAAATACCAAGGGTTGCCAGCAGCCCTTCGGTTACCCCTTTGTAGCACTCGCCACCAGAGTGATCGAGATTACCCGTTCCGATCAGTTTGGCCAGGTTTTTCAGAAGGTAAAACTCTTCGTTAGTCAGACGCGCACCGGAGAGGATGCCGACGCCGTTCTCTGCCTGTGCCTTTTTCAGACCATCCGCAACAGCTTTGAGCGCTTCGTCCCATTCGACTTCAACCAGCTGCTCCCCCTTTTTCACCAACGGCTTGGTCAATCGATCGCCGCTGTTAATGAAGGAGTAACCGAAGCGACCACGAACGCAGAGGTTGCCGTCATTGACACCGTTCTTGTCGTTATAGCGAATCGTTTCAACTTTATCGTTCAGGACGCCAAACGTCACAGTACAGCCATTACCGCAGTAACCGCAGACCGAATCAACCTCTCGGAGCTGCCAGGGTCGAGCTTTGAACTTGAACGGACGCGGCAGAATGGCACCGACCGGACACATGGAGACACACTGACCGCAGAACTCGCAATCAAGACCCCGGTCAAAAGCAGTCGCAATTTTAGTTTCAAAACCGCGATTAATAAAAGAGTAGGAACCGTAACCGACGATCTCATCACAGACACGGGCACATTTTCCGCAAAGAACACACCGATTCATGTTTCGCTCAATCAGCGGATTAACCTCGTCAGTCGGCAGATTGAACTTTTCACCTTCGAAACGATTGCTGTTCACTCCAAGCTCGTAAGTCAGATCCTGAAGATCACACTCACCCCCTTTGTCACAAACCGGGCATTCGATAACATGATTGACCAGAAGAAATTCCAGAACCGTTTTACGGACCTTGCGAATCTCATCCGAAATAGAAGTGACCACCATCCCCTCGGTCACCGGGGTCGTGCAGGAAGGAATCAGGCGCCCTTTCATCTGCTCAACTTCGACCAGGCAGACGCGACAGGCCCCGTAGGGGAGAAGCTTCTTGGCATAGCAGAGCACAGGAATCTTGATCCCCGCTTCTACTGCGGCTTCGTAGATTGTGGCCGTCTTACTGACCGTAATCTGCTTACCGTCAATCGTCAGATTAACCATCTTGTCCTCTTTTATTAATAAAATAACTGCGTAAAAGTAGCGTGCTAGTCGATCGCCATGAACGGGCATGCATCGTAACAGGACGTACATTCGGTGCACTTTTCCCGATCAATGTATGCAATCTCTCCCTTTTCCCAGACGATTGCATCGACCGGACAGACTTTAAAACAGAGTCCGCATTTTTTGCAGGTCTCTTCGATCACAGTAAATTTGAGCAACGGCTTGCAGGCGTGCGATGGACATATTTTGTCCTTGATGTGCGCCTCATATTCGTGACGGAAGTAACGCAGCGTCGACAAAACCGGATTTGGTGCCGTCTGGCCAAGACCACAAAGTGAACTTTTTTTAATGTCGTAAGCCATATCTTCGAGCAGTTCGAGATCCCCCTCGCGCCCTTCACCTTGCGTGATCCGTTCCAGAATTTCGAGCATGATCTTCAGACCGATCCGGCAGGGGATACATTTACCGCAAGATTCAGCCCGGGTAAAATTGAGGAAAAACCGGGCGATATCGACCATACAGGTTGTCTCATCCATAACAACCAGACCGCCCGAACCCATCATGGCGCCAGCTTTGATCAACGAATCATAATCAACCTCGGCATCGAGCGCTTCTGCTGGCAGACAACCACCAGACGGGCCTCCAGCTTGAACCGCCTTGAACTTGCGATTTTTCAGAATGCCACCACAGACGTCGTAAATGACTTCCTTCATCGTCGTTCCGGCTGGAACCTCGACCAGACCGGTATGTTTAACCTTGCCGGTCAAGGCAAAAATCTTGGTCCCCTTGGTCCCCTCGGTGCCGATACTGGAGTACCAGTCCGCCCCGTTGTAAAAAATGTAGGAGACATTGGCAAAAGTCTCAACATTGTTGATGTTGGTCGGTTTTCCCCACAGACCCCTGACGGCCGGGAACGGTGGACGCGGACGCGACATACCGCGCTCTCCCTCGATCGACGCCATCAGTGCCGTCTCCTCACCACAGACAAAGGCGCCAGCGCCCGCTTTGATCCGCAGATGAAATTCAAAACCGAGGCCCATACAGTCCTTACCGAGGATCCCCTTCTCGACGCAGGTATCGATAGCAAGTTGCAACCGCTTGATCGCCAGAGGGTATTCAGCACGGACATAAACGTAACCGTGATGGCAGCCGATCGCGTAGGCTCCAATCATCATCCCTTCGATCAGGCCATAAGGGTCGCCTTCGAGAACCGAACGATCCATGAACGCACCCGGATCACCCTCGTCAGCATTGCAGATCAAATATTTGTCATCGCCTGGAGTCGCTTTACAGAATGACCACTTGAGGCCGGTCGGGAAACCGCCACCCCCACGCCCGCGCAATCCGGATTTCTTAACCTCTTCGATAACATCAGCCTGTGACATGGTAACGGCTTTTTTGATTCCGGTGAAACCACGGTGCGCGATGAAATCATCGATACTCTCGGCATCAATCGTTCCGCAGCGCGAAAAGATAATGCGCTGTTGGTTCGCCAGAAACTCACCATAATACTTGCCGGCGACGCGTTTCTCGACCGGCGCATTCCCGATCATGTGTTCTTCAACAATCTGAGGAACCATATCTGCCGTGACGAAATCGTACGTTACAGCCTTTTGGCCAGGGAGCAAGATGTCAACCAGAACGTCATTGGCACAGAGTCCACGACAACCGGTCTTTTTAACATCGCAACGTTTGCCGAGCTTGGCCGAAAGACCATGCTTGACAAATTCGGCTTCGAACGCATCGGCAACCTGCAGGGAACCGGAGGCGATACCACCGGTTCCGGTACAGATCAAGACTTCAATATTCTGAGCTGTTTCAGCCATATAACCCTCTGTCAAGTGATGACAATCAGTCCATATTTCTGTATTTAGCGATAACTTCTTCCACCTTCTGCACCGTCAGGGAGCCGAAAGTGTCGTTGTTTACCATAATAACCGGCGCCATGCCGCAGGCGCCGATACAGGCGACATACTCGGCAGTGAACTTCAAATCGTCGGTGGTTTCAGCGTGACCTACTCCAAGCTGATTCTTGATGACGTCGGCGATGCGCGCAGCCCCCTTAACATGACAGGCGGTCCCCATGCAGACACGAACAATATATTTGCCACGGGGTTCCAGATGAAACTGCGCATAGAAGGTTAAAACGCCGTATATCTGGCTGGCGTAGACATTCAGACGCTCTGCAGTCAGATGAACGGTCGGTTCCGGGATATAACCGTAACTCTCCTGAATCGCCTGCAATGCCGGCATCAAAGCACCCTGCATATTGACAAATTTATCCAGAATCAGGTTGGCAGGGCCCAGGTCGATCTCCTGCTCTTCAACTTTTTCAACTGCTTCGCTCATCTCTTTCCCTCTCGCATCGGAATCGTTTAGCGGTCAATCTCACCGAGGACGATGTCCAGAGTACCGATCGCGGCAATAACATCAGCCAGAAGCGACCCTTCAACCATCTGTGGCAAAGCCTGCAGATTGACAAAAGATGGCGGTCGAATCTTCATACGATACGGTTGGGCCGAACCGTCCGAGACAAGGTAGAAGCCGAGTTCACCTTTCGGTGCCTCAATCCCCTGATAAACCTCACCAGCTTCGGGCTTGAACCCTTCGGTAATAATCTTGAATTGATGGATCAACCCTTCAATACTGTTGACAACATCTTTCTTCGGGGGGAGACAAACCTTGGGACAATCGGCCAATATCGGGCCAGGGGCAAGCTTGTCGAGTGCCTGATTGATGATTTTGCACGATTCACGCATCTCATCGAGACGTGCCTTGTAGCGGGCAAACGTATCCCCTTCGGCGCGGGTGATCACTTCAAAATCGTAATCTTCATAACCGCTGTACGGATTATCGCGACGCAGATCCCAGTCGACGCCCGATGAGCGTAGAGCCGGGCCGGTCAGGCCGATATCGATGGCAGCGGCGGCGTCGATACAACCGACGCCCATCGTCCGCTTCTGCCAGATTTTATTACCGGTCAACAACCCTTCGTACATTTCAATATGATCAGGCATCGCTACGGCAAAAGCACGAATATCATCCGTTATACCGGCGGGAAGATCCGCAGAAAGACCCCCCACCCGGAAATAGTTGGAGGTCATGCGGGCGCCGGAAATCTTCTCATAGATATCCATGATCGCTTCACGTTCGCGAAAACAGTAGATAAAAACCGTCATTGCACCGATATCAAGAGCGTGTGTCGCCAACCAGACCAGATGACTTTTAAGACGCGTCAATTCAGCCAACATAACCCGAACCGTATTCGCACGAGCCGGAATTTTATCCGTAATGTCGAGCAGCTTCTCGACGGCTAGCACATATCCGAGGTTGTTGCTCATCGGAGCCAGATAATCAAGACGATCAGTCAACGGAATCGTCTGATGGTAGGTGCGGTGCTCAGACAGCTTTTCAACACCACGGTGCAAAAAACCGATATGCGGCGTCGCCTTGACCACGGTCTCGCCGTCCAGCTCCAGAATCAGCTGCAAAACGCCATGAGTCGACGGATGCTGCGGACCCATGTTTACGGTCATGATTTCGTTGTGAGCCATCATTTTCCTCTTTTAAGTAAAGACTTCGGAAAGTATAAATTTACGAGCAACAACCTACTGAAGGCGACCCTGATACGGTTCACGGTCAGGACCCTGAAGCGGATAGTCCTTGCGCAGAGGGTGCCCTTCCCAGTCGTCTGCCATCAGAATGCGGCGCAGATCAGGGTGATTGTTGAATGAAATCCCCAGCATATCCCAGCATTCACGCTCATGCCAGTTAGCCGTTCCCCAGACCACAGAGACGGTATCGATCTTTGCGTCATTCTCTTCAACCGGCACCTTGATACGCAGGCGATCCTTAAGGGCAATATTATAAAGGTTATAGACTACCATGAAGCGCGGTACTGTCCCAAGATAATCGACTCCACAAAGATCGCACAAAAAGTTGTATCCGAGCTCATCGCGCAAGAAAGTTGAGATCGCAACGATCCGCTCTTTCTTTACAACAATAGTTGTCTCACCCCGAAACTCGACAATATCCAGGACATCCTCTGAAAAGCTCTGTTTTAGCTTGCCAACGGCTGCGTGTTCACTCATGGCTTGCTTTCCTACCCTTCTTAACGCTCCGGACGAACCGGGCTGATTAGGCTTCTGAAATTCTCTCACCAATACCGATCGCGGCACCAAATGAATTACGCTCCGCCATGATCTTTTCCTGAAGCTTCCCGAGACCATAAAGCAGGCCTTCGGGCCGCGGCGGACAACCGGGGACATAAACATCTACCGGAAGATACTCATCGATCCCCTGAACAGTGCTATAGGTATCGAAGATTCCACCGGAACAGGCGCAAGCGCCCATGGCGATCACATACTTCGGCTCAGGCATCTGCTCATAAACCGTCTTTATGACCGGCATCATCTTCTTGGTTACGGTGCCAGCGATGATAATTACGTCAGCCTGGCGGGGTGAAGCGCGGAACAGGACGCCGAACCGGTCAAGGTCAAACCGGGCAGCACCCGTCGCCATCATTTCAATAGCACAGCAGGCCAAGCCGAAAGTCATGGGCCACAACGAGCGTGATCTGGACCAGTTGACTATCTTGTCCAGACTCGTTGTGATGACATTGTTGCCGAGTGTTTCTTCTACTCCCATTCCAGAGCTCCTTTTTTCCAGGCATAGATGTAGCCGACCAGCAGAACGAGAACAAAAGTGCCCATTTCATAAAAACCGAAGAGACCCAACTTCTTAAACATCACCGCCCAAGGATAAAGAAAAGCAACCTCGATATCAAACACAATAAAGAGCATGGCAATGATGTAAAACTTGACACTGATCTGTTCCCGCGCAGTACCGTGCAGAGGCATACCGCACTCATACGGGGCGAGCTTGACAGCCGATGGCTTCTGTTGACCAAAGACCCGCGATCCAACCACAATCACGGTAGCGACAATCACGGCCAGAACAACAAAGGCCAGTATCGGCAGATAGGCATCTAACATTTAACGGCTCCTCCCAACGAAAATTTATTCATTCAAAAACTGTTTTGCGTTTTTTATATCAACGTTTACTGTATTTCGGCGTCTGCAAGTTAGGATAATTTAAGCCCCCTGTCAAGGGAAAAATACAGTATACAGTATGCAATTTTTCCGGTTATTTACCGTTCTAATTATGTCTTTTCTCTAGCATCATCCCGTCTATATTGCTTCATTTTAGCTTGATAATTTCCCCTCGATTCCGCCTGGCAGCAGGTTTAAACAACAACAGCAAATGGTCAAAACCTGCCGCTCACTTTTTTGCTGCGTGATACCCGGGCAACGGTTGCTGTGCGCCTTTAAGATTTTTCCAACAAAGCGCAGACATATTCTGACTGCCTTTCTTGTTGCGCGCAGAATAAAAACGCCCGCTGTCATTCTTGACAGCGGGCGCCCAATCCGATATCCCGCAGATATTTTACTGAATCCCGAGGGTTTTCAGTATTTCTGGATTCACCTCTTCCTCTGCCAGAATCGAATGACAGGTATCGCAATCTTGTGTCACCGCCCCCCCCTGGTTCGACTCGTGCTCTTCATCATGACACCTGAAACAGCCAAAATCATCATTGTGCCCCCGGTGATCCGTATAGGTCCCCCATGTAATATTCATGGCCGGGAAGGTATTCTTTACATACGCATCCTGTACACCCAGGATCGCTTCAGCCAAAAGCTGCGGCTGCTGGGTAACGATCTCAGGGTAGTTCTCTGTATACCACTCCTGCAGTCCCTGCATGATCCCAGAGCGTGCCTGATCGTGCGAAGCATATTCCTGCGCAATAATTTGCATGGCAACTTTTTTAATATAAGGGAGCGAGAGTGAAATTTGACCGCTCAATAGTTTTTCATCCAGCGCCTTGCCCGCCGGAAGATAAATATGCGTCGGACGATTGTGACAATCGATACAATCCATCTCACGCACCTCAAGATATTCAGATGAACTGATCTGTTCGTCAGCATCAGCCGTTTTGAATATTTCAGTCGTCCCGTCTTTTCCGGTCAGACTAATTTCCGGAATAATCATCCGGTTTCGATCAACCGCCTTGTAAGTTATTTTATTTTCGGCTGAAACATGCCAATGAATACCATTCGGGCTGACCGAACGATCCCCGGCGGTACCGGTCTTCATCAATAGAACTGTTTTCACATGTGTATTCTCTTCATCCTCCAGAATCTTGTCGATAACAACCAGATTTTCTCCATGAAAAGTCTCTGGCCGGTGGCACGATTCACAGGTGTCGCGGGCAGGGCGCAGACCGTGTACCGGAGTCTTGATCGGACGCGGGTAGGTATCGAGTGCGACTGCAAACAGCTGTCGGGCGCCAGAAATTTTAGACTTTACAAACCAGTCCGCACCGCTGCCGATATGACACTCGACGCAAGTGACGCGTGAATGCGGAGAATTCTGATAGGCGGTATATTCCGGAGCCATAACCGTATGGCAGAATTGACCGCAAAACTGGGTCGACTCCATATAATGGTATGCGCGATAAAGAAAAACGCTGAATACCGCGAAGTTGATCGATGTCAGCAAAACGATCAGAAAAACATTTCGCCGCAACCGACCGAACAGCTCCGGATCTGTGAAATAGCGGCGCATATATTCCAGCGTAAAGAGGTGGACCTCCCTCTCGCCGCGAAAGAAAAATGCCCCGATAAAAATAAGGGCCAGACCGCCGAGAAAAGTTGGGCCCAGAAGCAGATAGACAGCCCCGCCAAAATATGGATTTTGAATATGGAAAACCGAATCCGTCACCATATAAGC
>JACUTX010000276.1 GCA_014859615.1 Desulfuromonadales bacterium
TGTTTTAAACCATGGATTCCCGATAGAACCATTCGGGAATGACAAAGGGGGCGCATTCGGGAATGACAGGCTCTTATTGCCGTGCTGTCATCCCCGAGTTCTTTTACCAAAGGATCCAGCCTTGTTCAATCCTCAAACAGTGCCCCGATATTTGAAAAGAAGTTGCTCGCCTGCTTCTCCTGCTCTTCGGCAACAACCTCCGGATCCTGCTGACTGTCACGAACAATCAGCAGCTCTTTCGGAATCTCTTCGAGAAAACGGCTCGGAATCCTCTCAATCATTTTCCCGAATTTGCGCCGACGCAGAGAGTGCGTAAGGGTAAGGGTTTTGCGGGCGCGGGTAATCCCGACATAGCAGAGCCGCCGCTCTTCATCAACATCGCACTCTTCACTGATCGATTTGAGGTGCGGCAGATACTCTTCTTCCAGCCCGACCAGAAAAACATGATCAAACTCCAGCCCCTTGCTCGAATGCAGACTCATCAGCACCACCGCATCCTGGGCGAGTTTTTTCTCCTTGCTGTCCCCCCCCGGTGCTTCATTATCGAGGAGTGAAACCTTCTCCAGAAAACCGCGTAATGTCGGCTGCGCTTCCCGCTCTTCGTAACCGGCCAGCGCGTTGATCACTTCGTCGACATGCTCCATCCGCCGCCGGGCCAACTCCGGATTATCGAGACTCCGCTGCAGCTCCGCTTCGATGCCGAGCTCTTTAATCAGGCTCTGCAGCACGCCAGACAGACCCGATTTCGCCTTGAACAGCTGTTTATAGCGGGTGAGCAGATCGACAAATTTTGTGACCGCCTCACAGACCCGTGTCTCGACCCCTTCGACGGTAATCACCTCAGCGAGAACTTTCCATAAGGGGCAATTGCGTTCAGACGAAGCACAAATAAGGCGATCGGCGCTGGTGGTGCCGATGCCGCGTTTGGGGTAATTCAGCACCCGGAGCAGATTGACTTCATCACTCGGATTGACGATCACCCGCAGGTAGGCGAGGATATCCTTCACCTCCTTGCGGTCAAAAAACTGCTGCCCGCCAATCAGAACATACGGCACATTTTCGTAACGAAACTGCTCTTCGAAGGCGCGGGACTGAATATTGGTCCGGTAGAGGACGGCGAAATCGGAATAATTCGCCTCCTTGCGATAGAGGGCGCCGCGAATCTGTTCGACGATCTGCACCGCCTCGGCCTCCTCATCTTCACAGACGATCAGATTGAGCGGCCGGCCGACTTCGCCGGTGGCCCGCAGCTGCTTGGCTTTGCGCTTCGGATTGTTTTGAATCACGGCATTGGCTGCGGCGAGGATATTGCCGGTGGAGCGGTAGTTGCTCTCCAGCTTGACCACTTTGGTGCCGGGGAAGTCTTTTTCAAAATCGAGGATATTACCGGGGTTCGCCCCCCGCCAGGCGTAGATCGATTGATCGTCATCGCCGACCACGCAAAAATTTCGATGGCCATCGACCAGCAGGCGCAGAATCTTGTACTGCGCCAGGTTGGTATCCTGATACTCGTCGACCATCACGTAACGAAACCGCTCTTGGTACCCTTCTCTGAGCTCGGCGTGCTCGCGCAGCAGCCGTTCGGTCAGCACCAGAATATCGTCAAAATCGACAGCATTAAACGCCTTGAGCCGCTTCTGGTAGCGCGGATAGATCTGCGCCGCCAACGCAGCATACGGGTCGCCCGGATTGTAACGAAATGTTTGCGGGGTCTCCAGACGGTTTTTCCCGGCTGAAATAAGGGAGAGGATACGATCGGCATCAAATTTTTCCCCCTGGGGGGCAAATTCCCGCACCAGATCGCGCAGCAGCCGCCCCTGATCGGCGGCGCCGTAAATGCTGAAATTTTTCTTGTAGCCGATCCGATCGATCGATTCACGCATGATCAACATGCCGAGGGAGTGGAAGGTGGAGATCACCATGCCGCTGTTGGTGATCGACCCGACCGTTTCCGTCACCCGCTCCCGCATCTCCCGTGCCGCTTTATTGGTAAAGGTGACGGCCAGAATCTGGCTGGCAGGGATCCCTCTCGTCATGAGATAAACAATTCGGCTGGTGATGACACGGGTCTTCCCCGAACCGGCGCCGGCCAGAATCAGCAGCGGGCCATCGATATGTTCAACAGCGGCACGCTGCTGCGGATTAAGTGATGCAAGATCCATAAAACCACCGGGCAAAGGGAGTAACAGCCGCCCTCTGCAGGACGGCTGTCATTTAATAAACGGCGCCAGAAGATAGCATGGAGGGTTAGTGCAGGCAACTATTGCGGAACAAAAAAATACCGCTTGCTTAATCGGATCATTTTCGCTATTTTACCGAACCATGCCACGTCTATTTGTATTAGTTATCGGAATTGTCTGGGCTTCTTTGCTGCTGATTTCCTGGAGCGGATCGACCGAGATCCCGCCTGAATCGGGCCGACCAAACAATAATCATCCCACCGAGCAGCGACTCCCCTGAGTCGTTTTTCTGCGTTCCAGCTCGGCGTCGATGGCGTTGAGCACCTCCCATTTATTTAACGACCAGAGTGGTGCCAGCAGAATCTCCCGCGGACCATCCCCCGTCAACCGGTGAATCAGCGTCTGCGGATGCAGCCGTTCGATAAAATCGGCGACAAGCGTGACGTAATCGTCCTGAGTCAACAGCTCGATCTCCCCCTTTTGATAGAGATCGCCAAGCTCCGTTTTACGCAGAACGTGCAGCAGATGAATTTTAATCCCGTCGATCTTGAGCTGCGCCATAGCGTCAGCCGTCGCCAGCATCGCCTCCCGATCCTCTCCGGGCAGCCCGAGAATCAGATGGACACAGACCCGGATCCCCCGCCGCATCGCTCCCGCACAGGCGGTCAAAAAGGTCGCATAGTCGTGCCCGCGCCTGAGAAAGGTGAGAGTTTGATCGTGAATGCTCTGCAGACCGATCTCCAGCCACAAATCGGTGCGGCGACTGTATTCGGCGAGGAGATCCAGAACATCCTCCTCCAGACAATCGGGACGGGTTCCGACCGCCAGGCCGACCACGTCGGCAACCGCGAGCGCTTCGTCGTAATCCCGGCGCAACGTATCGAGGGGAGCGTAAGTGTTGGAAAACGGCTGAAAATATGCGATAAACCGCTGCGCTCTGTACTTGCGCACCATCAGCTCTTTCGCCGTCTCAATCTGATCGGTAATCGACAGCTGCCGTTCCAGACCGTCCGAACCGGAACCGCCCGGATCACAAAAAAGACAACCGGCGCCAACCCGCCCCCCCTGACGATTGGGGCAGCCATACCCGGCATCGATCGAAATTTTATGCACCCGCCCGCCAAAAG
>JACUTX010000277.1 GCA_014859615.1 Desulfuromonadales bacterium
TATGAAGAAATTATAGCCTATATCTTACGACATTTCAATGTTGACATGACACTAGCGCCATTTCCCCAATTGTCAAGCCTGACCGTACGCCCGTCACACGGCAGTAGATGATTTCAGATTTGACCAGCGTGCTTCCTGAGCGAGCACGCCCCGGCTATCTCGTGGCATGCTTTACCTCGCCAAACGCAAAGGGGACTAAACTGTTTTACCAGGTTCCCTGCAGGCCGAAGCCGCAATGGGGTTTCTGGGCATCGAAACGGTCGAAAGCGGTTTCGATGCCGAGTTCGTCCATGTGTGCGATCATGGCGCGCACCGCCGAGTCGGGCGTGCGTTCCAAAACAGTCTGCTTGTCAGGATAGTTCGCTTGGTTTGTTTTTTTTGTCATCGCTTAGATCCCGCCCCCACCGACATACCCCTCGCCCAGATCGTAGAGCCGGTCTCCCCAGCCTGCGGCCCAGTCGCGAAAATCTTCATCATCCAGCGGTTCGGGCAGCGCAAAGTCACCGGGATTGAGCAGCAGTTTCGCCAGGTCGCGATAGAGATAAGCCGCATGGTTCAGCGGTGCGGCTTCGATCACGGTTTCACCCAGGAAGGCGCTGCGGATTACGGCCAGGGTGCGCGGCAGATAGCCTTGCAGCCCGGTGCCGGTCTTGCGCGCAAAATCCGCAACGATGGGGCCAGCATAAGGTTCGGTCAGGTTGTTGCCAATCAGCCCGACTTCGACCTGCTCATTCTGTACAGCCCACCAGAGTTGATTAATCGCACGAAGCGAGGCCGGTTCAGCGTCGGTCACCGCCACGATCAGGTTTGCCAGCCCTGCGCTCAACAATGCCTTCAGCAGGGTCCGGTCGGCGCCAGCGTCGATCAGCACCAGTTCGGCTGCAAGATGACGCGCGGCAAGTTCCTCACCTAAACGTCTTACAGGCTCGGACCAGCCGTTGCCGGATGGGCGGAGAAGGCGACACCCCAGTCGTTTGAACCCGGTCGTCCAGCTATCATGATTAACGGCTGCCCGACTGACCAGTGCCGGGGCCAGATCGTCGCCGCAACCGATGAGGATTGTGCCGCGCCCGGTTTCAGTGCAGGCCGCGGCCAGATGCGCCGCGACACTACTGGTGCCTGCGCCAGGGTGACCGAAAAATATCAGATATCGGGTCGCCATACTTTGTTCCTCTCCGCGCCATTATTTCAGCCGCACCTTCTCGCTCTTGTCGATCTGCACCACGTGCCCATCCTGGATGACCAGGGTGACGCTGCCATAGCGAATTTCCTTGATCGCACTGCGCAGGCGCGCTTCGAGATCCCGGGTCCAAAGCTCTTCGCTGCGGGGGTGTTCCTTGCCACTCATGTTAACCTCCTGAGGTCTGTTTAAATACGCCTCATTGTTTATTTTTGCGCACCTTGCCGGTCAGGCTTATTGCTTTGCCACGGCATTTTGATTTCTTTTCGCAATCATCAAATCTGATAATCGGGGGTAAAGACCCGCGCATTGGTCGGCTGAAGATAGACCTGCTCACCGATTTTCAAACCGAGTGCGCGGTATTGCTCGCGCGGCAGTTCGGCCTGCACGATTTCGCTATTATCGAGGCGCTTGAGCTCGATGCGCGGCAGCGCTCCGGCGCCCTGGACGAAGAGAACTTCGGCGGCGATATCCTCTGCCGATTCGGCACTGCGGCGGATGCGGATATCGCTGGGGCGCACATAAGCGATGCTGCCGTCATCGGCAATGATACCGGGGTTGTTCGCTCCGGCTGCGTCGCGACAATGAAACAGGTTGACGTGACCGAGAAAACTGAAGACAAAGGGGGTGGCCGGATGATCGTAGACCTGCTCCGGAGTACCGACCTGTTCGATTCTGGCTTGATTCATCACCACCACCCGGTCGGACACTTCCAGCGCCTCTTCCTGATCGTGGGTGACGAAGACGCTGGTGACGTGGATCTCGTCGTGCAGCTTACGCAGCCAGCGGCGCAGTTCCTGACGGACCTGGGCGTCCAGCGCCCCGAACGGCTCGTCGAGCAGCAGCACCTTCGGCTCGGTCGCCAGCGCCCGGGCCAGCGCGACCCGCTGGCGCTGGCCGCCGGAGAGTTGCGCCGGGTAGCGATCCGCCATGTTGTCGAGCTGGATCAGGTGCAGCAGTTCGTTGACCCGTTCGCGGATACGGGCTGTGCCCGGACGCTCCGCTTTCGGCTTGACGGTCAGGCCGAAGGCGATGTTGTCGAAGACCGTCATGTGGCGAAAGAGGGCGTAGTGCTGAAAGACAAAGCCGACCTGGCGCTTGCGCACATGACGCCTGGTCGCCTCCTCGCCGTCGAAATGAATGCTGCCGGCATCGGGGGTTTCCAGCCCGGCGATGATCCGCAGCAGGGTGGTTTTGCCCGAGCCGGAGGGACCGAGCAGGGCGACCAGCTCGCCGGAAGGGATGTTGAGATCGATCTGGTCGAGGGCGGTGTAATGGCCGAAATTTTTCGAGATGTTCTGGATCTGAATTCCCATGGGATTATTCCACTCCAATCGGTTTGCTGGTGGCTTTCACTTTCTGGCGAACTTTTCTTTCCAGCAGCGCCTTGGCCACCAGCGTAAAAAGCGCCAGCAGCGCGAGCAGCGTCGCGACCGCGAAGGCGGCGACAAAGTTATATTCGTTGTAGAGGATCTCGACATGCAGCGGCAGGGTGTTGGTCAGCCCGCGGATATGCCCGGAGACGACCGAGACGGCGCCGAATTCCCCCATCGCCCGGGCGTTGCAGAGAATCACGCCGTAGAGGACCCCCCAGATGACATTCGGCAGAGTGACCCGGAAGAAGATCTGCCAGCCGCTGGCGCCGAGCACCAGCGCCGCCTCCTCCTCTTCGGTCCCCTGCGCCTGCATCAGCGGGATCAGTTCACGGGCGACAAAGGGGAAGGTGACAAAGATCGTCGCCAGCACGATGCCGGGGACGGCGAAGATCAGCTGAATATCGTGGGCCTTGAGCCAGGGTCCGAGCCACCCCTGCAGACCGAACAGCAGCACGTAGATCAGGCCGGAGATGACCGGCGAGACCGAAAACGGCAGATCGATCAGGGTGATCAGAAACGCCTTGCCGCGAAACTTGAACTTGGTGATCGCCCAGGCGGCGGCGATGCCGAAGACCAGGTTGAGCGGCACACTGATCCCCGCCGCGATCAGGGTCAGACGGATCGCCGCCAGGGCGTCCGGTTCGATAATCGCCGCCCAGTAGGCGCCGAGCCCCTTCTCCAGCGCCTGAACAAAGACCGCCACCAGCGGCACGAACAGAAACAGGGCGAGAAAGATCAGCGCCAGA
>JACUTX010000278.1 GCA_014859615.1 Desulfuromonadales bacterium
TCCCGTCGCCGCCAGTTATGGTGCCGTTATTGATACCGCCGATGCCACCCAGTACCCGATTGGTTGCCGCCTCAACGTCTGGCGGACTGTACGCGAGCAGGAAGGCCAAAAACACGGCTATCCAGAAAATCCTTGCATTCATCATGGGATACACGAGCAGTGCAATGCAGCCGCCCGCGTGGTTTTCTCCCTTTAGTGTTGCCGATGGTTCAATTCCGGCAGCTAATGTCGTCTCTTTGCGCTGCGAAAGGCCCCGACCGCCTTCGTATTAGAGCGGTCAGGGTTTACTGCACCTGGAAAAGAGACGGTCGCCGATGATTCTTTTGGCTATGGCATGGTGACCGTAAAGAGAATCGCCCAGGTACTGGTCGCCGGAACATTCAATGGCGCGTTCAATGCTGTTGAACCGGCGGTCACCAGGGTCCCGGTCGGGTTCGCGGCCACGTCACCATCCACAGCGTCAGTAGCGTTTGAGACAGCTACCCCATTCACCGCTGTATAAATGTCGGCGACAGCTGCTGTATTGAGCTGGCTGTTGTCCACCTTCAGTCCGACCGCCGCATCATAGGTGAAGCCACCTACGGAGAGATCATCGGAAATACTGATGTCATTCATGGTGAAGGCGTTGGCATTCTGGACGTAAATCATAAATTGTACCTGAGTGCCGGTCGGTACAGTGGCGCCGTCCGCCAGTGCTGTTCCATCGGTCAAAAATGCGACTTTGGTCAGGGTAATGCTCCCTGCGCTATAGCTGTAGAGATTGATGGCCGACGGTGCTTGTCCGGCTCCGGCGATATCCCAGGTGGCGGTGTTGAGTGCGGCCATTGACGTTGTCGGACCGAAAATCAGGGCGACAGTCAAGGTTGCGAGCAGAGTGCTCCGAATGGTTCCAAAGATCATTTCCAGGTGCTTCTTCATGGTGTTTCTCCTTTCGTGGTGCGGTGTATAGTTCTTTTGATACGCTTGAGTGAAATCTGTGGAGCTCTTATAAAAGGGTGTTTATTGAATCGTGACGGAAAAGAGGAGTGCCCAGACGGAATTTGCGCTGACATTGATAGCGCCATTGCCGAGGGCATTCTGCTCTCCGGCATCAATGGTATTCGTGCCGTCGAACCGGACGCCGTCGCCGTCAATCGCATCGGTCAGTGCCTTTGTTCCATCGATCGCCGCAAATATGCTGGCTTCCTCTGCTGCTGTGCAGGGTGAGACGACGCACGCTGGTTGCGAATTATCGACCTTGATGCTCTGTGACTGGTAGCCGGGCGCGAACAACGGGTCGAGAATGTCCCGAACGCTGACATTGTTTTGTGCCAGATCTTTATTGTTGATATAAATCAGGAATTTAATCAGGGTTCCCTGCGGGATGGTTGTTTCATTGTTTAATGGGGTGCCGTCGGCAAGAAAGGCCCGCTTGGTCAGGCGCGTACAGATGTTGGCGGCAGCCGCCCACTCCACAGAACGCTGCATGATCTGCTCGCCGTTAGCGGTTATGGTGCTGAAGTCCATCGTACTTTCACCCCACGGTAATTCGACTCGTCGGCCGGCAGCGGTTCCGCTGTCGTACAAAGTGCCGCCTGTTTCAATGACGGTCAGTGTCGGGTCGTTTGGCGTCGCCTGTTCGTAAGCCAGGGTGACGGCATCCGGAGCAACGATGCCGCCGAGAGCCCAGAGTGGTTGCGGAGTGCTGAACAGGGTGCGGTTGCCGAACGGGAATGGCTGGGTGATGTAGTGGGAATTGTTGTTGATATAAGTGCTGGCAATAGTGTGGGCGCTCCCGGTCGAGGAGATCCCCAAATCGTCGGTCAGCCTGGTCTCCTCGTTCACAACACCGATGCAGGCATTGCGCAATCGGTTGCCGTGCCTGGTTGAATAGACCACCTCGCTGATATAGGCGACATCCGCCTGACTGATGGCGGCATCGTAGTTGGCCTGCGAGTCGTCTTCAACGATCGGCAGGATCGTGTAGCCCCACGCCTCGAGTAGCGAAGTGCGCAGCAGTTCCCCATCCGTAAAGGTGCCGCTGCCGCTTGTCACGAACAATACCGTCCCGGCCGACCCGGGCGTTATGGTGCTGGCTGGGCGCAGGGCGAGCATCTGGCCAATGGTTGGGCTTTGGTTTGTCGACGATGTGCGACTGCCGGTTGTACCCGATCCGGGGAAGTTTTCATCAAACCCCTGGTTGCCGTTTACTCCCTGACCGAACCAGCGGTCAATAGAGTTGGTTGGTGGATTCAGTTTGCGTCCGTCTGTTGTGCCGAAAATGGCCAGCAGGGTCGTGCCGCTTGTCGTCGTGGTGATCGATGGTGCCGTCGGTGTGGTCGTGATGTTGAACTGCCCACTATGGGCATCGATCGGGTTGTTCAGGTCGGCACGCCAATACGCTGTAACGGTCCCGGTCGCTTCAAGAGTCTGGCTGAAAGTGAACGTGTAATTGATCGGCTCGCCGGCCGCAAAAGGTTTGTAGAATAGATCCTGCGCCAGTGCGCCGGCAGAGATGTCCTGGCGGATGAAGGTCCAGCCGGCAGGGGGCGTAACCGTTAGGCCACTTGTTGGGGAGAGGGTTGTGATTACGGCGATCAGTGTGTCGCCGAGGAGTGAATTGAGTGGTTTCGGAATGGTGAGGATGTTGGCCGGTAGCGTTGTGGCGGCCGACGTTGATGCGCGAAAAGAGGGGGCAATCGCATGGGCGGAGCTGACGGCAAACGTAAGGCAGAGCAGAACTGAAAGAATCAGGAACAGTACAGTTGTCTGAAAGAGGGGCGGTGGTGTGGTGAAAGGGTTGGACGTGGCTGCACGATACCGCGCGGCCCTGCAGAAAGGATGAGAAGAGTCGTGCAGTTTCAGGCGTCCCATGATATCCCCAAGCCGATGTTGCGGAGGGTGTTGGAATCCCTGAAAATTAAGCCCCTTCGAAAAGAAACAGGCGAACAGACTGCCTGAACAACTTCGTCGGCCCCTCGATCCCTCCATCAATGGACAGGTGGCTTTGCGTCATCCGGTTACCCGGATTTTGCCTCTTCGGAGGTTCATGCAGGTGTTGTATCGCCTGAACCGAATTTGCTGCTAAATTTTAATCTTTTTTTGTTTTTAAATCAACGTCTTATTCGACTTCTATCCAGACATTCAGGTCGCCTGGATGGCTACGGTGGTGTTTTGCCTCGACGCGACAGACTGCTATCGATTGACACCCCCTTTGCCACGGCATAGAATAGCACCTTCTTTTCAGGAGGGCGTGTGAAGCAAAAGAGCATCTACAGTTGCCAGCAGTGTGGTCACCAGAGCCCGAAGTGGCTCGGGAAAT
>JACUTX010000279.1 GCA_014859615.1 Desulfuromonadales bacterium
AAGTTGCTGAACAGAGCGAGAATAACAATCAGGCGTCGATCGTGATTGAGCCGGAACAAACTTATGACTTTGTTGTACAACCTGATGGTCTGGCAGTCTCTTCATCAGCAGTCAACGCATTTGAAACCGTGACTTTTACCGCGACTATTGCCAATCAGGGCACTGCTGACGCCTTTAATGTCCCTGTGGATTTTTTGGCTGATATCGGCGGGTCGGTTCAGACACGGGCTAGAGTTTCGGTAGATTTGCCAGCCAACGAAACTGTAGTGATCAATCAGGAGTGGCTCGCCAACTTGACCGGAGCCGATCTTATGATCCGGGCTGTCGTCGATTCCAGAAATAGTTTCATTGAGCTGGATGAAGCGAACAATAGTGCCGAGACAACACTGACAATATTTGCCGGTACGAAACCGAACTTGTCTGTCAGTCATAATGATTTCGTCTTTCTGCCAGCACCGGCATTGCAGGGAAGCCCTGCTGTTATTTCTGTCTCCGTGCACAACAACGGTTTTGCTGATGCGACTGCATTCAGTGCAATATTGTATGAAGGCGATCCCAATGCGGGAGGGCTTCTTATTGGTGAAGTGCAGACCGCAGGGCTGGCTGTCGGCCAATCGATGACATTTGATTTCGCTTGGGAAGATACCTCCAGGGCCGGAGAAAGACTGATCACGGTCATCGTTGACCCGAACAGCCAGATTGCCGAATCTTCCAAAACAGACAATCTCGCTTTTGTAACACACAACGTATTAAGTTTATCCGATCTTGCAATTTCATCCGGATCAATCTTGTTAACTCCGACGATGCCGAAGGTTGATGATCTGGTTCAGATTGCAGTTACCGTTATCAATGTTGGAGAACAAGAGGCCATCGACATCCCGGTTCTCTTGAACGTTAATAATATCGAGATCGATTCTCGCGCAATCAGTCTGCTCGGCAATAGTCAGAAGACCGTAACGTTTCTCTATCGGGCTGACGTTGAAGGGAACCACGAAGTTAATGTTACTGTTGACCCTGACAACATGTTAACGGAACAGAACGAGAATAATAATTCGGCTAGCACACGATTTGTAGTTCAAAATGCTGATCTCTGGTTAACTGAAAAGGTCATTTCTCCCGATAATGACGGCATACAGGATTCGACAACCCTTGGATTTCGATTACAAGTGGCTGATACGATCAAAGTCCAGATTGTCGATAGCGTCGATAAGCTTATCCAGAGTTATAAATTCACTGACATTGAAAGTGGCAGTCTGGTTTGGGATGGACGCGATGCCGTCGGTGCGATTGTTTCTGATGGTGATTTCCGTTTGCAGTTGATTTCAAGTCTGGGCGATGACCTCGGGAGTCTGACTGTCACCGTTGATACAAATCGCTCATTACTTGATGATGCACTGATGAACGAAGGGGTGTCGATGCTCAATATGAGCTGCCAGGGCCCTGACTTTAAACCGCAGTACGTTCAATGGTTTGCAGACGATAGTGGTTTCGTTCTTGAACACCGTGCATCATCACAAGGTGATCTATATTCAACCGGGCTATACTTTGCAACAACTCTCAACAACGAATATCGGCAAATTACCCCAGTTGGCTGGCTGGAGAGTAGCGCTGAAAAGCGTTACTACATGAATAACTGGGAAGTTTCGCCGGTTGATAACTCTGTTTTGGTTGTTCGTCTTATAGAACAATTCGATATTTCAACGAACACCTTCAGGGAATATTCGGCTGAGATCTGGCATATCGATGCCTTCAGTGGCGAGATGCGATTGCTCGAAGAGCATCTCCTTCAAAGTGAGTATACCGATACCAATATCGCTTGGGCACCGGACGGCAGTAAGTTTGCATTTATGTTTTCTGCTTTCAATAGTACAGATCGGTATGCTCCGACAAAATATCGGATTCATTACCTGGACGGACGCGCCCCCCGTATTGCCTTCGAGCATGATGCCATAAATGATGATTTTGATATGACCTGGTCGCAGGACAGCAGTCAACTTGCCTTCAGATACAGTTATTCTACTTACTTGAGCTGGATTAATGCCCTTAGGGTTGCTGATGACGCAACTCAAACGTCCAAAGAGATGTTTTCCAGCAATTCAGCTCAACACCTTTATTATGTATGGGCGGACGAACATATTCTTGTAACACCCTGGATTTCATCTGGTGGATTTTACCGGTTGGCAGAATTATGGCGTTTGGGTAAGACCGGTAGTAAAGAACTTTTATCATCAACAATGTCCAATGACCGGTTTGAAGTCAGTTCGGATGGTCTGTCCGTTCTGTTTGTTGAGCAAAATGAATCGAAAGAGGATCATGACAATATTGTCTTTGTCGATCACCTTGGACAAAGAAAGATACTGCATACAACCAGAAATGATATTGATCGCTGTACATTGTATGATCATCCTCTTAAGGATATTTCGTGGGCTCCTGACAGTTCGAAATTCTCTTTTGTCGATCTGGCCTGTGAAAATCTATTCGACTGCTATTATTTCACGCATCTCTTCACCTATGACATCGCTCTAGGCAATCTCAGCTCTATAAAAATTTCCGATGCCAGGTACATATGTGGTGCTATTTCCGGGTGTTATTCCGATGCAGTCGTGCGGCCTTCTGGCCCTTCTCCTGAGGGTGATCTGCATTATGTCGGAGGATTGCACTATCTGAGTGACAACACGACGGTTATCGGCCAGGACACGAACGGGGCTTTTGCTCTGAATGTTTCATCCGGAAGTAAAAACTATTTTTTGCAAACAGCACGCGAACTCTACCCGTCGAAAAGTGGTAATTACTTCTTAACGACAATGCCGGAACAGCCGGACAGTGCCTGTGCCAGCGACGGGGCTGATGATGTCTGGATTTTCAGTAGCGCATTGAACCTTACGGCGTTTTTGCGGGTCATCAACGACGCAGCGCAGTTGTTGCTTGAGGGGACTGCCGCCGATGTCAATTTCAAATCGTACTCGCTTGAATACGCAACGATTGCAGAACCTGACGTCTGGAACCTGATTCAGCCACCTTCAAATGTTCAGGTTGTTAACGATTTACTCGGGACCTGGGTGCCATCATTTACCGGGACCTTCCTGGTCCGGTTGACTGTGACTGATACGGCCGGCAACTTCAATTCAGATATCAAGCTTGTCGTCTGGGAGCAAGATGTCGCTCTGGTCAATGTTTCTTTGTCCGAAAACATTATTTCGCCGTTGAATATGGATGGGTTAAAAGATTCTGTAAGTATAACCTATGATGTTCTTCGC
>JACUTX010000280.1 GCA_014859615.1 Desulfuromonadales bacterium
TGATGAGTCCGGTTACGGTAAAGACAGCATTTCCTCTATCGAGAGTCCCTATAGAAGTTAATCCAACGACGGTAGTGAAAGGCGTATCAGAGACGTAGATAGCGTAATACGCCAGATCGTTCGTTTCAATATAGGTTGGCCAGCTCAGTTGAACCTGACTACCGTCTCCCTCCCCTGACGCCTGCAACACTCCTGAACCGAGAGCAACCGGCGGATCGCCATCATACAGAACGGTAATTGTTTTTTGCGTTACGTTTAAAAGAGCGTCTGTAGCCGTCAAAGTAATCCGGGTTGAGATCCCCTCAGTCAGGGTGACTTGATACTGCCAGGTTTCGCCCAAGTCGGTTGCATCATAAAGAATAGTATCGCCAACGGTGACAACACAGCCAGGCTCCTTTTTACCCGCAATAACTTGCGTCGCGGCCTGAGACTCGGGTTCATAGGTATCGATCGTAAAGAGCGGAGCGGTTGTATCCAGAACAACTGAAATTATCGTTTCGGTAGACAGATTGCCCGCAGCATCTTTTGTTTGAACCCTGACCAGGTTATCACCTTCTGACAGAGCATAGTTAATTGCCCAATCCATTTCTAAACCGAGCGGCATCCGCTCAATACCATTGACCAGCAGAGCGGTCCCGGAAACTTTTGTTCCCCTCATTTCCTGCGTCGGCTCACGTGTCTGGCTCATGGATTGAGGGTATGTGACTTGCGGAGCAGCAGCCGGTTCGGTATCGAGGATAAAGCTGCCGACCTGTTGATCAAGCATGATATTACCGACGACATCCACGGCACTTGAAACTTCGACAACGTAATCGCCATCACCTGATTCCGGCGTAAAGGTATATTTCCCCTGCCAGGTGGTCGTATTGAACCAATTTCCGGTTACAGCGTGAACAGTATCTAAAATCAAACCCGAATTGCGCAATTGAACAATCAGCAGCGATCCGGTCTGCATCGGCTCACTGAACGTAACCATGAATTCAACGGTCTCATCGCGATGTGGGCTGTCTGGAGTCATGGTCAAGAAAGATACCGACGGCTGACTGACATCAAGAGTGAATGAAATCGTCTCGGTCGAACTATTGGCAAGAATGTCTTTTGAGTGAAGTGTGACGGTATAAACACCTTCAGGCAGCGCGCCCGATGGCGTGAAGACCAGCCAATCGTTCAGATCCCTCAGCCAACTTCCGGAAACCAGACCCGTTGCCGAATGCTCAACCGTGGCATCATTCATCGAATTTCCATAGTCAACAGCAGTCGAGATATCAGCTAACAGCAGACGAATTTCTGCGACAGCAGCAACCTGGCTCCCTGCCGCCGGTACGGAGTCGGATATATAAGGTGCAACGGTATCGCTGATGATCGTAATCGGGACATTTGCGCTAGCATTACCGACATCATCTACAGCCTTCAGGTTAAAGATATTACCCCCCTCGGCCAGTGTAACCTTCTTCTGCCAGGTTGTGAGGGCGTAGGCTGACGTCTCTTCCTGATTGTTGATTACCAGCTTAGTGTCAGCCTCCTTGGTGCCCTTAAGTTCAAACGTGTTACCGACGGTGTTTGCCGTTGAGGTTGAGGGCGTGGTGACAACCGGAGCGGATGGTGGAGTTGTATCTATACCGATGTCGCCGACAGAAGCTGTACTGTCGTTGCCAACAGCATCGTATGCCGTGACGGATACCGTCACACTCCCTTCAACCAGATTCGTCAGATGCACTTGCCAGGTATCGTCTGTCGGATAGCTGACAGATCCGACTGAACCGGCGTCAACAACGACCCTGATCGTGGCGGCGTCGACTGCGCGTGTCCCTTGTATTGTCACCGAATCCCCAACCGAATTTACCGGCCAGTATACGACCGGAGCGGACGGCGGAGTCGTATCCACAGCAAACGTCGAGGTGAAGAGGCCGGGATTCTGTAGGGTATCGATCGGCAGGATGGTGACAGTATAGGTATCATCGGCAAGAATCGAGGTGGGGATAAACTGCACGCCCTGAGTACCGGCAGCAGACCAGGTTCCGGCGACCGTTTGGGCTTGGGAATCGGTCAAGGAACAGGTCTGGGCCGTTGCGGTCAGGTTGGTCCCGGCATATTCATCTGTCATCAACAGAGAAATGACCGGACGTGTATTTTGCAATGTTGCACCATCGGCTGGTGAAATGCTGTAAACTTCCGGTGGTTGATTGTCCAGAGTAATTAAGTGGATCAAGGTACGGCTGGCGATCCCATTGGTATCGAGGGACTGAATGTAAAGCAGATTACTACCGTAAGCTAGATCAAGATCGGTTTGCCATTCGGTTGCGCCATCAGTTTCGACCTGCTTCTGGCTATTGATCCAGATAGAGGTATTGGCATCCTTGCTGCCAGAGAGTGGAACAGGAGTTTTGGCAACCAGAACAGGCGGAGAGGTCAAAACGGGTTGCGAAGGTGGCGTGGTCGCGAAGATCACCTGATTATAGTTATTCTGAATTTCTTCAGCGGTCAAGGCCCGCTTGTAGATAGCCAGTTCGTCGATCAGTCCATCAAAAGATCCCGTGTTAGCGGAATTAAGACCGATATAGACCGGTTCAGCGAAAGCTCTTATTCCAGTAGTGCTGTATGAACTGTTCGCAACTTCATTTCCGTCAAGGTACAACTGCATGCGGTTGCTATCGGTACTGATGACGGCTGAAAAATAATGCCAGGTGCCAACAGTAACGGTATTTGCAGCAGTATTAAGCGTAATCGACCCGACACCGGTTTCAACAGGGGTCGAACTGAATTGGAGATACCCACTACTATGAACCGACAGAGAATATTCCCTATTTTCACAATTGACCGAGCAAGTCGGATTATTCCCCTTCCATATCAAATTCTGCCAGGTTTCGGTTAAGGCGTTGACCTTGAACCAGCCGCTGAGTGTCAATTCGCGTTCCGATTGCAGTGATACTGCATTCGGAACAACGACATGGGCGCTGACCAGACCAAAATCGGCCGAATCGCTTCCCTTGATACTATCACTATTGAAGGTTGAATTATTGACCGATACGCCGTGATTGTCATTGCCTGAGGAATCGATCCAGTCGCCATCAAAATGCCAGTAGGCAGCGATATCCGGATCAAATTGCTGCCCGGTCGCCACTGTTAATGAGACAGGGCGGCTCATAATATCACCTTGCATTCCGGTCGGAATCGCTACAGAAACAGGGCGGCTAATAATCTCACCTTGCATTCCGGTCGGAATCGCTACAGAAACAGGGCGGCTAATAATCTCAC
>JACUTX010000028.1 GCA_014859615.1 Desulfuromonadales bacterium
ATGGCGGTCGTGACCAACAAGCCCGAAGCTCTGTCACGCCGCCTCCTCGACCGTCTCAATCTCAGCGCCTACTTTGAAACAGTGATCGGTGGTGACACCTTTGACAGCAAAAAACCGTCGCCCGTACCGCTGCTGGCCGCGCTGGAACGGCTCGGCTCAACTCCGGATCAGGCAGCGATGATCGGCGATCATCACACCGACCTGCATGCCGGGTCCAAAGCCGGTGTGGCGACCTGTTTTTGCGACTGGGGCCTGGGGACCATCGGTGACGCGACCTTTACCTGGCGAGCCGAAACGGTCAGCGATCTGCACCGGCTCTTTTCGACACTAAAATGACCGGAAAAAGTTTGAACATAAATCTGCGTGACGTCTCCCTCTTTTTTTTCCCGCTGCTCCTCAATGTGCAGCTGATGAGCGTCTCCCACTCGATCATCAATGCCGGACTCGCCCGGCAGGAGAATTTCATTATCGCTCTGGCCGGCTTTTCCGTCGCCATGGTGCTGCACCTGTTTCTCGCCTCCCCCTCTTATCAGAACCACACCGTCACCATCGCCATGGTGCGTGGGCGCAAGTCACTCAAAAGTGTCACCCTGTTTGCCTTTCTGGTCGGGAGCTATGTCTCGGTCATGCTGGCGCTGGTCGCCTTCACCCCGTTCGGCACATTTTTTCTCGGCACCGTTCTCGGCATTAATGATGCGATCTCGGCTGAAGCCCGTGGCGCACTGTCGATTCTGGTCCTGCTCCCTTTTGCCACCGGCCTGCGCGGCATTGCACAAGGGGTGGTGATTCAGGCGCGGCGAACCGAAATGGTCTCCATCGCCACCGGCATTCGCATCGCCGCCCTGATTGCCACCCTGATCCTCGCCAGAGATCACTTTACCGGCGCAAGGCTCGGCGCCGTTGCCCTGCTCACTTGCGTCACGGTCGAGACTTTCGTCATCACCCTGATCGCCTGGCGACTACGCATCCGCTATCAGAGTGAAGAGGAGAAGAGCACCCGGGAAATCATCGCCTATGCCTTCCCCCTCGCCTACTCCTCCTGTCTGCAGCAGACCATTCCACTGCTGATCAACGCCATCATCAGCCGCCTCCCGGACGGACCGCAGGCGCTCGCCGCCTTCGGTGTGATCCGCGGCTTTTTGTTTCTGCTCGCCGGTCCCTTGCGCAATCTGCAGCAAGCGTACCTCACTCTGGTCGTCAGCCGCGCCGATAACCGGGTGCTGCTGCAATTCTTCCGCCGGGTCTCGGGCGGGATGGCGCTTCTTATGATCCTGATCGCCTGGCCGTTTAATCGTCTGGTTCTCGGCACCATCATGGGGCTCAACGATGAGATGCGCAGCTACATCGTTTTCCCGCTCCTTTTCTGCGCCCTCTATCCGATTCTCTACGGCGCCTCCAACCTGCTGCGAGGCGTCTTTGCCGGTGCGCACAAAACCGCCTATCTCGGCAGGTCGACCATCTGGAAAGCAATCTATATGCTCGTCTGCTGGGGCGGTTTCACCCTCTTCCCGCCACCTCTGGCTGGCGTCTTTGTCGGCGTTGCTCTGCTGCTGACCGCTGAAACGATCGAACTACTCTACCTGAAACGACAGAAACGAACTTTGCAACTGAATCAGCGCTTGATCTGAACAATCGGGAGAAGTGACATGACCTACAACGATTTGTGCAGTGCGATTGAGATCCTCGGCCTGCCGAAGCAGGCGAGCCGCAAAGAGATCAAACAGCGACACCGAATACTCGTCAAAGCACACCACCCCGACGGCAAAGGGGAGACCGCAGAAGATTTTGAACTGATTCGCAAAATCAACGCCGCCTATGCCCTGCTGCGCGACTACTGCGACAACTACCGCTTCAGTTTTGACTACGACACCTTCATGATTCAGAATCCGGAAGAGAGAATTCGCGAACAGTTCTCTACCGATCCGATCTGGGGCGGCGGTGGCGAAGAGGGGCGATAAAGACTATTATCATCACAGTCCTGCTGGTTTCTCGCCCCGATTCGTGCTAGTCTCGACCAGCAATTTTCGACACAGCCAGCCGACACCAGGATAGTGCCGATACCGTCTCGGCCCACTATTATGCCAAGAGAAATGATTCAGTATTGATGATCAAGAAAACCCTTTTTATCAACCGTCTGAAGCAACTCTCACCGTCGCAGACTCTGGTCTTTTCTTACGCACTGGCGATTTTGACCGGCGCCGCTCTTCTGGCCACCCCATACGCTGCCAACGGCGACCCCCTCTCCTTTCTCGACGCCCTGTTTACCGCCACTTCGGCTCAATGTGTCACCGGCCTGATCGTCGTCGATACCGGCACCCGCCTCTCCCTGTTCGGACAGGGGGTCGTTCTGCTGCTGATCCAGATCGGCGGAGTGGGGATTATGACTTTTTCGGTCTACCTCTTCATCTACCTGCGCGTCGGCGTCAGCGTTCACGGCCGCTGGATCATCCATGAGACATTGATGCACAGCTCGGTCAGCTCATGGAAGGATCTGCTCAGAGGAATTTTCTTCATGACGCTGATCATTGAGGCCGCAGGTGCCCTGCTGCTGTCGTTCTCTTTTGTCCCGAAACTCGGCTTCTGGCCCGGCCTCTACAGCGCCATATTTCATTCAGTTTCGGCCTTTTGTAATGCCGGTTTCTCACTTTTCCCCGACAGTCTGGTCGGGTTTCGAAACGACCCGCTGGTCAATTCCACCGTCATCCTGTTGATTATCGCTGGCGGCATCGGCTTTCTGGTGATCCGGGAACTGCTGCAGATCGGGATCGATCGTCTGGCGAAAAAGAAGAGACGAAACAAACTCTCTTTGCATACCAAAATCGTTCTGATCACCACCTTGTTTCTGATTATTTACGGGACGGTCGCTATCGGACTGCTCGAACGAAACAACGCTCTGGCCGGGATGTCGATGATGGAGGGGGTCTGGACAGCGCTGTTTCAATCGGTCACCGCGCGCACCGCCGGATTCAACACCATCGATCTCAACCTGTTTACAGCCCCGACCCTGTTTTTGATCATTTTTTTAATGTTTATCGGCGCCTCACCGGGATCAGCCGGTGGCGGCGTGAAAACCACCAGTTTGGCTCTTTTTTTCGCCATTTTTTATAGTCGCCTCAAAGGGAGTCGACATACCTCTATTTTTCGCAGAACCATTCCTGAAGAGCTGATCACCAAGGCACTGGCGCTGGTCATTCTAGCGATCATCCTGATTGCCCTGGCTCTCTTCGGGCTGCTGATTGTACAGTCGACTGATCTCGATCATGAAAACAAGCGTGAATTCCTAAGCTACCTGTTCGAAACATTTTCGGCGTTTGGAACTGTCGGGCTCTCGATCGGAGCAACCGCCAAGCTGAATATCATGGGGAAGTGGATCATTATCCTGCTGATGTTCGTCGGCAGGGTCGGTCTGCTGACCATGGCTTTTGCCTTAGCCGGCCGGACCAGGTCACATGCAGCACACTACGCCGAAGAAAACATCATGATCGGTTAAGTTTTGAGGAGAGCATAAAATGAAGAAAAAATTCTGCGTTATCGGCCTGGGGAGCTTCGGCTACCATGTGGTGAATACCCTCTACCATGCCGGGCAGGAAGTTATTGCCATCGATACCGATAAAGACAAAGTCCAGTCGGTCAAAGAGATCAGCTCCTATGCTTTACTTGGAGATGCCGCCAACAAACAGTTTCTCATCGATCAGGGGATTGCCGAGATGGATGCGGTGGTCGTCTCGACCGGTGACCGGTCACATCTTTCAACTTTGATCACCCTCTATCTCAAAGAGTTGAAGGTTCCGCGTATTCTGGTCAAGGCGATCAGTGAAGATCACGGGCTGATTCTCGAACGGGTCGGTGCCACGGATGTTATTTTTCCGGAAAAAGAGATGGCAAAAAAAATTGCCCACACCCTCACCAGCCCGAACCTCCTTGAATTTATTCCGTTGGCCGAAGAGTATTCCCTGTCGGAGACGGCCCCCCCCAGACCGTTCATCGGCAAAACATTACTGGAACTCGATCTTCGTAAAAAGTTTCATGTTACGGTCATTGCCATTAAAGATGTTTTAACAGATCAGTTTCTTCCTGCGCCGCCGCCGACCTACCTCATCAAAGACAGCGATGTGCTGATTTTGATCGGGAAAACCGAAGACATCGACAAAACGCTGCAAGAAAAATAGCGACAAGCATGCTGCTACCAAAGATTCAGCCTTTACAGTCAATTTTGAATCTGGATTCCCGATCAAAACCTCTTCGGCAATGACAGAAGCGAATTGTAGCGCCTGGACAGGTTACCCTACCCCTGCCTGCTGCACATCTTGTTATCCCGAATGCTTTTTATCGGAGATCCATGACTTTATAAGCTGAATTCCGCAATGACCCCTTAAAAAATGACATTCTTTTCGCAGCTGCACAAAAATATTTTCATTTCACCAATAGTTCCCTTGTTCTTTATAGCTATTCATGTTTTTATGTACAGTTACCTGTGAACGACGAAAGGCAGTTTATTTTTAATATGAATTTTGAACAGAATTTGAGTCAGATAGAAAAACCGACCCGCTATCTCGGCGGCGAGTTAAACAGCATCACCAAGGATCTCGCCCAGGTCGATCTGCGTTATGCCCTCGCCTTTCCCGACACCTACGAAGTCGGCATGAGCCACATCGGTTCAGCAATTCTCTACCACATCCTCAACAGCCAAGAGTGGATTGCCGCCGAGCGGGTCTATACGCCCTGGCCCGACATGGAAGAGTATCTGCGAGCCAGCAAAACGCCGCTCGCCAGCCTTGAGAATCATCTCTCTCTCGGCGCGTTTGATATTGTCGGTTTCACCCTCCAGTACGAGCTCTCCTACAGCAACATTCTGAACATGCTCAGACTCTCCGGCATCCCGCTTCGCTCCTCGGATCGAACAAACGACCACCCGCTGATCATCGCTGGTGGCCCCTGCGCCTTCAATCCCGAGCCGATGGCCGATTTCATCGACTGCGCCCTGATCGGTGACGGTGAAGAGGCGACGATCGAGATCTGTGCTGCGGTGCGTGATTCGAAGCGGCAGAAAGAGAGCCGTGCCGACCTGCTCGATCGTCTCAGCCGGATCGAAGGGGTCTATGTCCCGGCCCTGTTTGACGTGACATACAAGGAAGACGGCACGATTGCCGCCATCAGACCGCTGCGCGAGGAGTACCAAAAGGTTCGGCGCCGCTATCTCAACGATCTCGACAGCGCCCCCTTTCCGACCAGACCGATCGTCCCGTTTATGAACACCGTGCACAACCGGGTCTCCATGGAGATCGCCCGCGGCTGCACCCGTGGCTGTCGTTTCTGTCAGGCGGGCTACACCTATCGACCGGTTCGCGAACGCTCGCCGCAGACCATCGCCGATCTGCTCGAAAAATCCCTCGCCTGCAGCGGCTTTGACGAAGTCACTTTGTTATCACTCTCCACCGGCGATTACAGCAGTATCGAACCGCTCCTCAAAGGGTTGATGGGGCGTTATGAAAACAAGAAGGTGGCCGTCGCCCTGCCGAGTCTGCGCGTCGGCTCGCTCACCGAAGCGTTGATGGAAGAGGTCAAAAAGGTTCGCAAAACCGGCTTCACCCTTGCGCCAGAAGCCGGGAGCGAGCGCTTGCGCCAGGTGATCAACAAAGGGATCACCGAAGCGGATCTGCTCGAAGCGACCCACAACGCCTTTTCGCTCGGCTGGCGGGTTATCAAACTCTACTTCATGCTCGGCCTCCCGACGGAGACCGATGACGATCTTTATGCGCTGATCGAACTGGCGGGAGAGGTAAAAAAAAGCGGCAAGGGGACCGGCGGCGCCGATGTTAATGTTGCCGTCTCCACATTTGTCCCGAAGCCGCACACACCGTTTCAGTGGGAGGCGCAGATCGATGAGATGGAGACCCGCCGCCGCCAATCGCTGTTGCGCAACGGTCTGGCCAAAAAGAAGGTCCGCTTTAAATGGCACGACGCACCGCTGTCGCAAATTGAAGGGGTCTTCGCCCGGGGGGACCGCCGTCTCGGTGCGGTCCTGGAACGGGCGGTTGAACTCGGCTGCCGTCTCGATGGCTGGCACGAACATTTTCGCTATGATCTCTGGAAACAGGCGCTGGCCGACTGCGGGCTCGATCCGCTCTGGTATCTGCGCGAACGACAGCTTGACGAAATTCTCCCCTGGGACCACATCGACGCCGGACTCGACCGGGAGTTTCTGCTCCGCGAACGGACCGCTTCCCGGACAGAGCAGGCGACCGCCGATTGCCGCACCGGCCCCTGCAGCCAATGCGGCGTCTGTGATTTCAAGTCGCTGCGAATGCGTCTCACCGATGCTGTTGATATCACTTCATTGTCGGGACAGAGCAAGGACCAAGGTGAACTGCGCTTTCGTTATCGGCTAAAACTGCGCAAGGATGGGCGGGCCCGACTGGTCAGCCATCTCGAATATCTCAATGTCCTCGAACGGGGAGCCAGGCGGGCAAAAATTCCGCTCCGCTACTCCCTCGGGTTTCACCCGGCACCGAAGTTCTCTTTTTCTGACGCGCTGCCGACCGGCGTCGCCAGCGACGCCGAACTGATTGATATCGAGCTGTTCGAACCGCTGGCGGCTGAACTGTTGAAGCAGAAGCTCAACGAGCAGCTCCCGGACGGCTTCACTCTTTTTGACGCGCTGCCGATCGGACTGAAAACGCCATCACCATCGGCCTGTATCGAGTATGCCACTTACCGGATCGAACTGCCGACCGTTTCGGACCGTCTATCAGAGCGACTGCAGAGCTTTTTACTGAGCGAACAGGTGTGGGGCGAAGTGATGCGCAAAGGGAAGACGGCCGCCGAAGATCTGCGCCGTGATGTTGTCGATCTGCAGCTCGAAGGTGACTCTTTACTGATCGCACTACGCAAGGGCGGCCCTTACCGTCTGCTCGCCTGGCTGCTGGAGAGTGACGACGCCACCGTGCGTCGACTGACCGTGCGCAAGATTGCGGTGAGTCTGAAACCGCTGCCCGACCGAGACAAAACTGAAGAAACCGAAGCTTAATGCTTTATAAATAGGAGGACACCATGACCAAAGAGCTGGTCATCAACACCACATCCCAGGAGACCCGCGTGGCTCTTCTGGAAAACCGGCACATTGCCGAACTCTACATCGAGCGAGCCCGGGAGAAGGGACTCGTCGGCAACATCTACATGGGGCGCGTCGCCCGGGTTCTCCCCGGCATGCAGGCGGCTTTTGTCGATATCGGTCTCGACAAGGCAGCGTTTCTTTATGTCGCCGATGTCTACGACGAAATTGATGCCGTCGAACAGTATATCGAAAACGGCAGCTATCACCCTCTTGATGATGCTCTCGACGAAGAGACCCGGCCGCTGATGCCGCCGATCGAAGAGTTGCTCAAAGAAGGGCAGGAGATCATGGTCCAGATTGCCAAGGAACCGATCGGCACCAAGGGGGCGCGGATCACTTCGCACATCTCCCTGCCGGGGCGTCACCTGGTCTACATGCCGACCGTCGATCATATCGGCATCTCCCGCCGGATAGAAGAAGAAGCAGAACGCGAACGTCTGCGTCTGATCGTTGAAGATCTCAGACCGGTCGAGACCGGCTTTATCGTCCGCACCGCCTCCGAGGGGAAGAGCGCCAACGAATTGAAGGCCGACATGGACTTCTTGATCGAACTCTGGCAAGACGTGCAGAGACAGAGTGAAGGGAGCAGGGCGCCGACCCTGATCCACTCCGATCTCGATGTAACCAGCAAAGTGCTGCGCGACATCCTCTCTGACGACGTCGAGCGGATTATCGTCGACACCCCGGAAGAACATACCAAGATTATCCGCTTCATGAAAACCTTTATGCCGAATATAAATTGCGCAGTCGAACTCTACAAAGGGGAAGAACCGGTCTTCGACATCTTCGGTCTCGACGTCGAGATCGCCCGGGCGCTCGGCCGCAAAGTCTGGCTGAAGAGCGGCGGCTACATCATCATCGAACAGACTGAAGCACTCGTTGCCATCGACGTCAACACCGGTCGTTTCGTCGGCAAGCACAATCTTGAAGATACGATCCTCAAGACCAATCTCGAGTCAGTCAAGGAGATCGCCTTTCAACTCCGTCTGCGCAATCTCGGCGGACTAATCATCATCGACTTCATCGACATGGAGAAGGAAGCGCATCGCGATAAAGTCTACTCAGCCCTTGAAGACGAGCTGAAGAGCGATAAGAGCAAGACCAATATCCTGAAAATCTCTGAACTCGGACTGGTCGAAATGACCCGTAAACGGGTGAGAGAGAGCATCGGTCGCACACTCTGCGAACCCTGCCCCTACTGTGAAGGGAAAGGGTACGTCAAGAGCCGTACCAGCATGGTCTACGAGATCTTCCGCGAATTGCGCCGCGATATCAGCAACATGCCGGGATACCGGATCACCCTGCTGGTTCATCCCGACATCGCTGCGTTGCTGCACGATGAAGAGAGCAAAGGGCTTGAAGAGCTGGAAAAACAACACCAGAAACAGATCGGCGTTAATGCCAGACCGAGCTTCCATCAGGAGCAGTTCGAAATCATTGTCGGCTGATCTTTTTTACTTGACACGACTTCATCAAAAAACCTATAGTTCCGTTTTGCAAATTTTGGCATGGATCTAAAAGTGAGGTAATAATATGTACGCGGTGATTAAAACCGGTGGGAAACAATATAAGGTTGCTGAAGGCGACCTGGTAAAGATTGAGAAGATTGATGGCGCTGTCGGCGACACTGTTGAGTTTGATCAGGTTCTGCTGATCGGCGGAGACGATGTTAAAGTCGGCACTCCGCTGGTCGATGCGGCCAGGGTCAAGGCAACGATTATCGAGCAGGGCAAAGCCAAGAAGATCCGGGTTTTTCATATGAAGCGTCGCAAGACGTATCGCAAGACCTACGGTCATCGTCAGCCCCTGACCCGTCTCAAGATTACCGGCATCGTAGCTTAAGGAGAAATAAACCATGGCTCATAAAAAAGGCGTCGGCAGTACCAGAAACGGACGCGACAGTTCAGGAAAAAGACTCGGCGTGAAACGCTTCGGTGGTGAGCAGGTGACCGCTGGTTCAATCATTGTCCGTCAACGTGGCACCACTTTTCACCCCGGCAACAACGTCGGTTGCGGCAAAGACTACACCCTGTTCGCTCTGGTCGAAGGTGTCGTCAAGTTTGAACGTAAAGACAAAAAACGCCAACAGATCAGCGTCTATCCGTCCTGATCCGTCTGGGCATCACATTAAAACGCCCGAAGTCCATTACGGACTTCGGGCGTTTTTGCTTTATACTGTTTAACGGCACAAATTCTCTGCCGTCCAGACAACAAAAAGAGATAAAAAAGAAAGCGCTTAGCAGGTCAAAATGAAATTCGTCGATGAAGTCAAATTACACGCCAAAGCCGGTGATGGCGGCCGCGGTTGCGTCTCCTTCCTGCGGGAAAAATATGTCCCCCTCGGCGGCCCGAACGGCGGTGACGGCGGGCAGGGGGGTGACCTTATTCTGGTCGCCGACGAAAACCTCACCACGCTCCTCGACCTGCGCTATCGACATCACCTTACTGCCAAGAGCGGGAGTCCGGGTCTCGGCAAGAACATGCACGGGAAAAAAGGTGAATCCCTGATTGTACCGGTACCACCCGGCACCCTGGTTTACGATCTGGAGACGGACGAACTTTTGGCCGACCTGATCGAACATAATCAGCAGGTCGTTCTCCTTAAAGGGGGGATCGGCGGTCGCGGCAACGCCCGCTTCATGACCAGCACCAACCGCGCGCCACGTCATGCCCAGCCGGGCGAACCGGGGGAAGAACGGGAGATTCGACTGGAGCTCAAGCTTCTGGCCGATGTCGGTCTGGTCGGGCTCCCCAATGCCGGCAAATCGACGCTGATCAGCTCGATCTCGGCGGCAAGACCGAAGATAGCCGACTACCCGTTTACGACCCTGGTTCCGAATCTCGGCGTTGTCCGTTACGGTGATTTTCAGAGTTTCGTCGTTGCCGACATTCCGGGCCTGATTGAGGGGGCGAGCGATGGACACGGGCTCGGCACCCGGTTTTTGCGCCATATCGAGAGGACCGGCCTATTTCTCCATCTGGTCGATTTTTCCGGTATGCAGCCGGACGATCCGTATCGGCAGTTTGACATGATCAATACCGAATTGACCCGTTACAACCCGAAATTGGCGGATAAACAGCAATTTGTTATCCTGACCAAGATCGACACCACCGAAGCAGGTGAAAAAGCGGCCGAAGCCAAAGCCTATTTTGAACGGCTCGGCTACCGCGTCTTTGCCGTATCGGCGGTCGCCCGGATCGGCACCAAAGAACTGGTGAACGCCATCGGTGCCGAACTGGCCCGGCTGCGGGCGACAGCAGAGTAGCAGCTGCGGCAGCCGCTGACGTGACACATTTTATAAAAGCCGTGTGAGACTTTTGCAAAAAGATTGTCATCCCCGAATGTCTTCATCGGGGATCCAGCATTTCCAAGCCGTTAAAGAACTCGATTCCCGATCAAAATCGTTTCGGGAATGACGTAAAGAAACTTTTGTAAAAGGCTCGTGTTTGCAGTTTTTTTTGCTTTTATGAATTTGCGAGTGATTTGAAGATTATGCGCAGTGAACTTTTAAAACATGTCAAGCGGATCGTCATCAAGATCGGCAGCGGCGTCATTTCCGACGACAAAGGACTGAATATCGAGCGGATGACAGGGATCTGTGCCGATGTCGATCAGTTACGCCGCCGCGGCTACGAAATCATTATCGTCTCCTCCGGTGCGGTCGCTGCCGGCAAGGCCGATCTCGGCATCGTCGGCAGGCCCGAAACCATTCCACTGAAGCAGGCGGCTGCGGCCATTGGCCAGAGTCGCCTGATGCGCACCTTTAAAGATGCCCTGCGCGGCCATGGCTATACCGTTGGACAGATCCTGCTGACCCGTGATGACCTGGCCAATCGACGCCGGTTTCTCAACGCCCGCAACACCCTGATGACCCTGATCGATTTTGGCGTGATACCGATCATCAATGAGAATGACAGTGTAGTGGTTGACGAAATCCGCTTCGGCGACAACGACAACCTTTCAGCGATGACGACCAATCTGGCCGAGGCGCATCTGCTGGTCATCATGTCGGACGTCAACGGCCTTTATGACCGCAATCCGCACCTGCACAAAGACGCCACTCTTATCCCCCTGGTTGAACGGGTTGATGAAAAGGTCAAAGCGATCGCCGGCGATTCAGTCACCGACGTCGGTACCGGCGGAATGGCTTCAAAGGTGAAAGCGGCCGAGCGCGCCACGCTCTACGGCGTCGGTGTGGCGTTCCTCAACGGCTTTACCCCCGGCATCCTGTCGCAACTCATGGACGGCGAAGAAGTCGGTACCTATTTTCTTCCCGCCCGCAACCGGATGAATGCACGCAAGCACTGGATCGCTTTTACCAAAAAACCACGCGGCAAGCTGCGTCTCGATGCCGGGGCCCACAAGGCGCTGGTCGAGCGGGGGAAGAGCCTGCTCCCTTCCGGAGTCGCGACTATGGAAGGGGTCTTTGAGCGCGGGGATGCCATTCGCTTGTGCGATCTCGACGGGACCGAATTCGCCCGCGGGGTCACCAACTATTCCAGCGCCGAACTGGAACGGATCAAAGGGAAAAAATCGTCTGAAATTGAGGCGATTCTCGGCTACAAATACAATGATGAAATCGTCCATCGCAACAACATGGTCTTGAACAACTAAGGAGCCACGCATGAGTTTAGAGCTGGAGATGCAGACTGTCGCCCATCAAGCCCGAATCGCCTCGCGCGTCATCGCCACCCTTTCGACAAATATCAAGAATGAGCTGTTGCGCAATATGGCCAACGGTCTGGAGCTGGCGACTGAGTCGTTAATGATCGAAAACAGAAAAGATGTCGCTGCCGCTGAAAAAAACGGTTTCCATGCAGCGATGATCGACCGGCTGGTTCTGGATGAGAACCGAATCAAGGCGATGGCGGCTGGTCTGCGTGAAGTGGCCGAACTCCCCGACCCGGTCGGCGAAATTTCCGGCGTGTCGAAACGCCCGAGCGGCATCGAGGTCGGACGGATGCGAATCCCCCTCGGCGTCATCGGTATTATTTACGAATCGCGCCCGAACGTCACCGCCGACGCCGCCGGTCTCTGTCTCAAGAGTGGCAACGCGGTCATCCTGCGCGGCGGCTCCGAGGCGTTTTATTCCAATCGTGCCATCGGTACGATTCTGCAGCAGGAGCTGAAAAAACTCGGGCTGCCGATCGAAGCGGTTCAGGTTATCGCCACCACGGAGCGCGTTGCCATTTTAGAGCTGCTCAAACAGGAAGAAGATATCGACCTGATCATTCCGCGCGGCGGCGAGGGGTTGATCCGGTTTGTCGCCGAAAACTCCCGTATCCCTGTCATCAAACACTACAAAGGGGTCTGTCACACCTATGTCGACGCGCTCGCTGATTTTGACATGGCTGAAACGATCTGCCTCAACGCCAAGGTTCAGCGCCCCGGTGTCTGCAACTCCATGGAGACACTTCTGGTGCACAAAGATTGCGCCGCAACCTTTGTCCCGCGGATTGCCAAAGCGTTACAGGCCAAAAACGTCGAGCTGCGCGGCTGTCCGGTCAGCTGCAAACTGGTTCCAAAAATAATTGCGGCGACCGAAGACGACTGGCATGCCGAATATCTCGATCTAATTCTGGCCATCCGCGTCGTCGAGAGCCTCGATCAGGCGATTGAGCATATTCAAACCTACTGTTCCCTGCACACCGAAGTGATCATCACCCGCGAATACGCCAACGCACAGCGTTTTTTACGGGAAGTCAACTCAAGCGTCGTTATGGTCAATGCGTCGTCACGTTTCTCCGATGGCAATCAGTTTGGCCTCGGTGCCGAAATCGGTATTTCGACCACCAAACTGCACTCCTTCGGCCCCATGGGGCTCGAAGATCTGACCACCCGAAAATTCATCGTCTTCGGTCACGGCGAAATACGCGACTGATCGTCTGCAACGGGTCGATCAACAAAAGAGAGTTAGCCATGCGAACCGGCATATTCGGCGGCACCTTTAATCCGATCCACCTGGCACATCTTCGCATCGCTGAAGAAGTACGCGAAGCGTGCGCCCTTCAGCGTATTCTGTTTCTCCCTGCCGCTCTTCCACCCCACAAGGAGGTCGCCGACGGAACCCCTTTTTGGCATCGCCTGGCTATGGTGGAAGCGGCAGTCGCCGACCACCCTGATTTTGTTGCCAGCGACTTCGAAGTACACCGCTCCGGCACCAACTACTCGGTCGATACCCTTCTGGCGCTGCATAAACTCTACCCGGACGACGAATTCTATTTTATTATCGGCCTCGATTCTTTTTTAGAGATCACCAGCTGGAAAGATTACCCCCGGTTGTTTGAGCTCGCCAATGTCGTCGTCTGCCACCGACCCGACTACGGGACGGATGACCCGCGCAAAAGACTTCCCGTTGCACTTGCCCGACAGTTCTGTTACGATAGCGATTCTGTTAACTTGCGTCATAAGTACGGAAAGAGACTGATTTTTGTTGCCGAAACCAAACTCGCTATCTCATCAACCGTGATACGCGGGCAAGTCAGGGAAGGACGTTCCATCCGCTACCTGGTTCCGGCTGCAGTCGAAGCCTATATTCAGAAACACCATCTCTACCTTGAGAAAGAAGATAACGCTTGAATACTGAAGATCTTGCCCGCTGTTGCGCCGGCTACGCCCTCGACAAGAAAGCCTTTAATATCAGACTTCTTTATGTCGGTGCGACCTCGTCTCTGACCGACTACATTCTGATCGCCTCTTGCGGTTCTGACCGCCAGGTTCAAGCGGTCGCCGAAGCGATCCGTCTCGGGATGAAAGATGAGCAGAACGAGCCGCCGATCGCTGTCGAAGGGATGACAGAAGGACGCTGGGTTCTGCTCGACTTCGGCAACATCATGGTGCATATTTTTCAACAGCCGGTGCGTGAATTTTACGACCTCGACGGCCTCTGGGTCGATGCTCCCGAGCTCGAATTGCCGCAAGAGAAGCAAGAACCGACCCGCAAAGAATCGTGAAACTGTCACTGCTGTGCATCGGCAAGCTTTCTGCCGACTGGCTGCAGAGAGGAGCCAGGGATTACGCCGATCGAATCGGCCGCTATCTGCCGCTGACTATCGAAGAATTAAAAGAGAGCAAGGCAGGGGGGAAAAAGGCCGACAAAGAGCAGATCCGTCAGCGCGAGACGGAGCTGCTGCTCCAAAGAATCTCTCCATTTTCCTTTGTTGTTGCTCTTGATGAGCGGGGAGAAAGTGTCAGATCCGAAGAGTTGTCCCGTTTCATCGGCAAACATATGCTCGACGGTACGCAGGATGTCACTTTTCTGATTGGCGGCGCCTACGGCCTGAGTGATAAGGTGCAGCAGAGAGCCGACATGACCCTGGCGTTATCAGTCATGACCCTGACCCATCAGATGGCGAGACTGTTACTGTTGGAACAGATCTACCGGGCCATGACAATATTACGAAACGAGCCTTACCATAACCGATGATAACCAGGGATGACCATGAAAGAACAGAATCTGGAAACCATTAAGCAAAAGCTTCTAAAAGCACGTCGGGAGTTGATGGACGAAGTCCGTAATAAATACGCAGCGTCACGCGAAATCGGGGAGACCAACGTTCCCGACCTGGCTGATGTATCGAGCAACGCCTACAATCGCGAAATGCTGCTCAATCTGAGTGAAGCACATCACCAGCAGATGCAGGACATTGATGCGGCTCTGGCCCGCCTCGAAAGTGGTGAATACGGAATCTGCGCCGGTTGTGGTGATGAAATCCCCCCCCGCCGGATGGAAGTTCGGCCCTTTTCACGGTATTGTATCGACTGCAAAACCGAAATTGAGAAATTTGGAGAATAACCTGCCTGTCGCCTGCCGATTGCGGCTGGTCGACCCGGAGAATTGCTCATGATTATTATCGCCTTATTCATGATTGTTTTTGTCGCCTTTGCTGTTCTTTTCCTCTATTTCTGGAACATCAATCCAGGCGAAATCACAGTCTTTCTAACCAACGATTTCAGCATCAGCTCCCCGACACCGATCATCATGGTCGGCACGATCCTGGTCGGGCTGCTGCTCGGTAACGGCGTTCATATTTTGAGTCTGATCACCCATTCCCTCTCGCATTGGCGCCACGATCGAAAAGAAAAAAAAGAGAGGGAGATTGAAGCTATCTACCGCGAAGGGGTTGGACGGCTCCTTTCGGGGGACACCAAAAAAGCACATACCCTTCTGCAAAAAGCTCTCGACAAAGATCCGGTCCGCATCGAAGCCTATATCGCCATGGCGAGCACCTATCTGCAGGAAGGGGCACTCGAAGAGAGCGTCAACCTGCTGCTCAAGGCTAAAGGGATCGCTCCACGCAGCCTCGAAGTCCTGTTCAAACTCGCAACGACCTACGAAGAGATCGGCCAGGAGGAGAAAGCGATCAGCACCTATCTCGATATTTTGACGATCGAGAAGAATAATCGCAAGGCGTTGCGCTGTCTGCGCGAACTTAAGATCCGTCACGGTCTCTGGCAGGATGCGCTCGATCTTCAGGAGAGCATCATGAAGGTCGGCCCCGGCCACAATCGCCTCGAAGAGGAGAAAGACAAACTTTTTTCCCTGCGCTATGAAGTCGGCCGGGTCAAGCTTGAGAATAACGATACCGATGCCGCCAAGGCGATATTCAAGACGTTGATCAAGGAACGACCTGACTTTGTTCCGGCGCGGGTCTCAATCGGCGACGCGTACACCAGGCAGAACCGCCCGGAAGAGGCAACCCGGATCTGGCGTGAAGCGTACACCGCTCTGGGCAAAAGCATCTTTCTCTCCCGGCTCGAAGATCTGTTTCTTAACGCCGAAGATCCGTCCGGGCTGTTCGATCTCTACAAAGATTTTATCGCCGCACGTGAAGACGACCTGATCCTGCGTCTCTTCTTCGGCAAGCTCTGTCTGCGTCTCGAAATGATCGATGAAGCGTTCGAACAGCTTTATGCGCTCGAAAGCGCCGGGATTGAAACTCCGCACCTCCACTTGTTACTGGCCGAAGCTCATCGCCGCCGCAACCGGATCGATGAAGCAATCGGGGAGTACAAAAAAGCGCTTGGGATCGACGGTCGTCTGAACCTCAATTACGTCTGCGAAGACTGTGGTTCTCCGAGTGTCGACTGGCAGAGTCGTTGTCCGGCCTGCGGCACCTGGGGGAGTTTTGTCGTCCCCGGCCGCCAGCAGATCATGAAGAGCTTGACTGTTAACACGGTCGGCCCGATTTATCACGGCGAAAGAAAATGACCTTCGAAGTCAAACGTCCGGCCGTCCTGATGATTCTCGACGGCTGGGGAATAAACCCCGATTGCAGCAACAACGCGGTCTGTCTGGCGGATACACCCCATCTCGATCGTCTGTTCGCCACGTATCCGCACAGCCGAATCGCCGCTTCCGGCCGGAATGTCGGACTCCCCGACGGGCAGATGGGAAACTCCGAAGTCGGACACCTCAACCTCGGTGCCGGGCGGATTGTTTATCAGGATCTAACCCGGATCAGCCTCAGCATTGAAGACGGGACGCTGCTGACCAATCCGATCTTGTCGAAAGCTCTCCTTGCCCTGAAGGCGCACGGCGGTAAACTTCATCTGATGGGGCTCCTCTCCGATGGGGGTGTCCATTCGCATATTGAGCATCTGTATGCTTTGATCGCAATGGCCAAACAGGCCGGGATCGCAGAGATCTGCATCCACGCTTTTCTCGATGGTCGTGACACTCCGCCAAAAAGCGGCCGCCACTACCTGCAACAGCTCGAAAAGGAACTGGAGCGTCAGCAGACCGGACGAATCTGCAGCATCATGGGACGCTTCTACGCTATGGATCGCGACAACCGCTGGGAGCGTGTTGAGCGGGCTTACCGGGCGCTGACCGAGGGGATTGGTCTTCACGCCGAGAGGAGCAGCGAAGCGATCGAATCCGCCTACCGTGCCGATCAGACTGACGAATTTGTCGAACCACGGATGATCACAAAATGCGGAGAGCCGCTCGGGACAATCGATGATGGCGATGCGGTCATCTTCTTCAACTTCCGCTCGGATCGGGCTCGCGAGATGACCCGCGCTTTGACCAAAACCGATTTTACCCCGTTTGTCCGCCACAAAACTCCGAAACTTTGCAGTTACGTCTGCCTGACCGAATATGACGAAACCTTCAACCTGCCGGTCGCCTTTCCTCATGAAAACTACCGCAACAGCCTCGGTGAAGTGATGGCAGACAGAGGGCTGCGTCAATTGCGGATCGCTGAAACAGAGAAATATGCCCATGTTACCTTTTTCTTTAATGGTGGCAGAGAAGAGCCGTTCAGCGGTGAAGATCGAGTTCTGATCCCCTCCCCGACCGATGTGAAAACCTATGACCAGCGACCGGCCATGAGCGCTGTGGCGGTGACCGACGAGATGATTCGCAGAATTGAATCAGGGATCTACGATCTGATAGTTCTCAACTACGCCAACCCGGACATGGTCGGACATACCGGAATTTTATCAGCCGCAATCGAAGCGATGCAGACCGTCGATCACTCTGTTGGTCGCGTCGTCGCTGCCCTGGAAAAAATCGGTGGTGTCGCTCTGATCACCGCCGACCACGGCAACTGTGAACAGATGACCGATAGCGATGGAGGACCACACACCGCTCACTCCACCAATCCCGTCCCTCTGCTGCTGATCGGAGGTGAAGACTGCGCCTCCCTGCGTGAAGGGATTCTGGCCGATATCGCTCCGACCCTGCTCGAACTGATGGGGATCGAGCAACCGGCTGAAATGACCGGCCATAGCCTTATCCTGACAAGAGGAACCGCCATCATTACAGAACCGAGCACTACAACGTGACCAGTACGAATCAAAAATATAGAAGCGACTATTCAGCGCCTGTGCAAAGGGTGCCATTCCCGAGTGGGTCATTACAGAATCGAGCTTTTAAAGTCATGGATCCCCGATTAAAGCATTCGGGGATGACAAGACGCGCAGAAGGGGTAAGTTAACCTGAACAGATGAGACGGTTCGCCTCTGTCATTCCCGAAACGATTTTGATCGGGAATCCAGCTTTTATAATCATAGATCCCCGACAGGATAAGTTGCACAAATAACAGGCTTTCTTAAATTCTTAATATTAATGAATCGTTACATATAATAAATAGGAGGGGGGTTGAATCTGCGCCAGAAGCTGCTGAAACCGCTCTATGATCTGCTCGATTTCATGCTCCCTGCGGGCTGCCCCCTTTGCTCCCGACTTTTATCCCCCGGTGACGCAACAGGTTTCTGCTGCAGTTGTCAGCAACAGATTCCACCCCTGCCGGTCGCCGCTTGCCGCCATTGTGCACTCCCCTACCCGACCGATATCGCCGATGATCACCTCTGTGTGACCTGCCTGAATGAAAAAAAGCCGCTGTTTGAACGCGTCATTGCCGCCGGAATTTATGATGGAGCTCTTAAAGAGGCGATACACCGCTTCAAATATCGGGACAAAATCAACCTCGATCGCCCCCTGGCCGAACTGATCTTGTCAGAACTGAAAGGGATCGAGCCACCCGATCTGATCATACCGGTGCCACTGCATCCGCGACGATTGCGGCAGCGGACCTACAATCAATCGGAGCTGCTGGCGCATCTGCTCGGCAAAAAACTGAACCGACCCGTTATCCTGAAACAACTGATTCGCCACCGCCACACGCTGCCACAACAAGGGCAGAACGCAGCTGATCGAAAAAAGAACCTTCACGACGCCTTCTCTCTGACCCACCCCCTGCACGGGGAAGCGATCCTGCTGGTCGACGATGTCCTCACCACCGGCGCCACGGTACGGGAATGTTGCCGGGTATTGAAAAAAGACGGCGCCGGGCTGATAACCATTGCCGTCCTGGCCAGAGCCCGGTCGCATTAAACCATCATCCATCAAGCAGCGGCCGGACGTCCGGTAAAATATTTCTCGATCGGCGGGCAGTGTGTTAGACTAAGCACAAATTGACTTTGAGGAACAAATGCCGCCAAACGATTCTCCCCTCCTTGAAATTCTCAACCGCAACCAGCTACTCGAAAACATACCGAGTGGGCTGTTTCTGGTCGATTGTGAGCAGATTATTGTACAGTGGAATCGTGAAGCCGAACGAATCACCGGTTATTCGGCTAATGAAGCGGTCGGCCGGCACTGCTCCTTTCTGGAAGGGATCGAATGCGGCGACGGCTGTGGTCTGTTTGACCAGACATCCTCAAAAAAACCGATTATCGGCCGCAGTTGTCGCATCCGCAGCAAATCGGGCACTCTGTTATATATCATCAAAAACATTGACCTGCTTCACCACAATGGCCAGGTCATCGGCGGTATCGAATCGTTTATCGATACCACGGAACAAAAGACTCTCGAAGAGAAGCTA
>JACUTX010000281.1 GCA_014859615.1 Desulfuromonadales bacterium
GGTCGCTCCTCGCAACAGGGTCAAAGTCACTCCGGCCAGCGGCGTATGAGTCATGACGTCGTAAACGACGCCGTTGGCCGGAATGACGGTCCGGGTCGGGTCGGCGCTGCCGGGGAGGGTCGGGTCGTCACTATAGATTGGTACCGGCCAAAAACCGGTCAGCTGCGCCTGATTCAGGACGATGCTGCCGCTGGCAAGGTTCGTCGCGAGGACGGCCTCGAAGAGGATGGTCAGGCTGCCGTTCGGGGCGATATCGAGATTATTGACGGTCAGCGTGCCGCCACTGACGGTCGCGCTCGCTCCGGCCGGCACGACGATATGACTGATTGAGCCGGGCTGGAACATCGGGGTCATATTCAGCGCTTCGAGATTGTCGACCAGGGTGATATTCGTCAGGCCGATCGCCATCGAATTCTGCAATGTCAGAGTATACTGCAGCCGATCTCCCGGGTTGGCTAGCGGTTTGTCGACCGACTTCTGCAGGGTCGGCGGCACGAACATGACTGTGACGGTCTGGCTGGTCGTCGCCGGGCCGGCAACGTAGTCGTTGCTGATCGGGGTGCCGCTGCCGGTACGCTCGACGGCGCTGACGCCGGCAAGGCCGGTCCAGTGCGCCGTGGCACTGTTGCTCAGTACTTGATCGGCTACCACCGTCCCCAGCACCCGCACGTCATAGGTCACGGCGAAAGAAGTCCCTGCGTTGATGTCGATGCCGCCGGACCAGCTCAGAGTCTGCGCAATGGTGATGCCGTCGCCGCTGACGGTCGGTTCGACGGCCGCTCCTTCTACCCGAGCGCTGCCAGCAACATAGGTCAGCCCCAGACTCAGGATGTCGTCTATCACGCTGTCAAAAGCCGTGGCAGCGTTGGCACCGCTGGCGGCGGTCAGATTAACTGTATAGGTCAGAATGTCTCCGGCAATCGGCGACGTCAACGGGCTCACACTCTTGGTGATGGCGAGGGACGGTTCGACGATGGTCAGCGGTGCACTGCTGTTGTCGGTGACCACCCCGACGGCGATGGCGTCAGAGGAGAAGGAGGCGTTGTTGACGATCACCGTGCCAGCATTGGCGAGTGCGTTGTTGTCCACGCGAGCAGTCAGCGTGATCACCACCTGCTGCCGTGCAGGAATAGAGGGGATACTCCAGCTCAGGTTCTGGCCGGACTGGCTGGTAGTGATGGCCAGCGGCGCCCCGTTCAGTGTAGCAGTCGCATCGACATAGGCCAGAGCGTCGTGCAGGGAGTCGGTGACAATGACGTTATCCAGCGCTGCCAGGACCGGCGTTCCCGGAACCGTAATCTGGTAGACCACCTGCTCACCAATGGTCGCTGTACCACTGGCCGGTGCTAGCATAATATTGGAGAGCGGCTCGTCGACCACCAGGTTGGTCATGTAGAAACTTGACGAGGTCAGTGGATTGTATCTCTGTCCAGCAGCCGGGGGGAGCGACCAGTAGTCCTCTATAGCCGCACTGTTGTTCCAGAGCTGGTTTGGGCCGAAATCGTTATAAAAGCCGCAGCTGTAACTGATGGTCACGCATTGAGCCGGGGCGACGGGTTGGTTCAGAATAAAGTTCAGGCTGCCGCCACGACTTGACGGTGGCACATAATTATAGTCGCCTGCCCCGAGAACCGTCCCACCCACCCTCACCACCGGTACGCTAAGACTGGTTTCATTGAGTTGGGTCGCCAGATCGTCACGGATCTGTAAACCGTAGGCAGGAGCCAGTCCGGAGTTGCAAGCTTCTAGACGAAACAGAACGGATTGGGTCGACACATTAAGGGAGAGAGGGTCCAAGGCGTTGTTGGTGCGGCCGTTGCCAAGTTTGATGATGCTGCTCATTCCCGGTTGCCGTACGACCAGCGTGTCACTGGCGACCAGGCGGGTGGGATCGATCACCGGGATACCGCTCTCATCGAGGTAGCCAAGGGTTGCGGTGTTGGTCAGGTTGGCGGTCGGAATCGAAATTCCGGCATTCGACAGCACCCGCGCCTGGTATTCGATCACCAGAGTGTCGACCGGTGTGCCGTCGCGACTCGGAGGGTTATCCACGTCGCCCAGATTCCAGGTCAAGCCGCCGGTTGCACCAGGTGTCGGCTGGGAAATTACGTTATAAGTAAACGGCCCGCTGCCCGAAGCGGGGGTGATGCCCACCAGACCGACATAGGCCAGGCCGCTGGGGAGAAAATCCTGTACCGTTAAGCTGCCGGTGGTTCCCTCGCTGAGGTTCAGGTTAAGACGGTAGGTAGCGGTGTCGCCAATCCGTGCGATCTTGTCATCGGCCGTGCTCGGGGGGGCGGTATAAGAGTCGGCGATGATCCCTTTGTTCAGACTGTTATTGTCGCCGCTGATAAAGTTGGAGCTGGCGGCCTGTGCGGCCGAGGTCGCGCCGAGCATCAGGGCGATGAGGTACAGCAGCATCATTCCGGACCTGGTGAGAATTGGCGGCGAGCAGATCAACACATCTCTCTGCTGTCTGGATTGCTGGGGGGAAGGGATCATTGTCTCATGCGTACCGGGCGGACGTATTTTGCGCTGGAGAGCGGAACCGGCAGTAAACCGGATGTTCCTGAACCAGGACTTGAAAGATATATTGGGGACTACAACCATAAAAAGCACCCTTCTTCGCGCCGAAGAGGGGGCTTCTCGCGATTTTACCCAACCGGTTACCGCCAAAATGCATCCTCGTCTCTTCGGCGGCCCGGCTCTCTTGATAATGTGGACCCGTAGCTTTGCGTCCCCGAATCTCTTCGGGTTTGCCTTTATCGGAGATCAAACTTGTTCTTTTGTAGCGGGTGGATTCTTCAATTGACACGACTTCCACTCAGCCACAAACCCACAGCAGGTATCGTGCCAGATGATAGATCGAAAGCCGGATCCACGCGTAACGACCCGGTTTTGATACCATAGGGGAACGCATCGCTGCAATCAAAGAATTTCCAACGATGAAACGTTTATATTTTTGCCAGAAAGCAGATGTCGCCAGTCGGTGATTTGGCCATTTAATATTGGGGAAATAGCCTTTATTAAGAGGTCGCAGAATTCAATCTTATCAACTTGAGCCTATGCAGACCGCATACTGTTTTATATGAAAAACTGAATGCACCTTGCAAGAAGCTCAATTTATTAGCAGATTTTTCTCTAACAATGTTATATTTCCCGCTCAAGGGCAAACCCGGAGCGATCCGGGGACGCAAAGCCATGGATCCCAAGAGGATAG
>JACUTX010000282.1 GCA_014859615.1 Desulfuromonadales bacterium
GAAACATCGGCAGAGATTGCGAATCTTGAGTACGGGTTGAGGAATAGAGTTGGACCAGCTCTTTTTGGACCGGCTGCCAATGGAACGAGATCCCCCAATCCGGCGGAGTATCGCTCAGCTTTTCTACTCCCTCGCTTCCCGGTCGGTCATCAGCCGCAGTGTCGGTCTCTTCCCTCTCTGTTTCACCCTTCGCGGCCTCCTCTTCCTGCCGATTCTGCAACTGCTGCAAAAATGATTCGGTCGGCGGTCTGGCGGCTAACAGCACCCGGCTCCCTTCTTCGGCCAGACGCAAAAGCTGTTTTTCCAGGTTCATGTCCCGCTGCACCAGTACGCCGGGCGGCAGCCCCACGACCAGAACTGTCTGCCCGACGCGGCCATCGAGCTTGCTTAATGGGCGCAGATGACGACGGGCAGTGACGTCAGGGAGGCTGTCCAGAGCACCGTACAGCCCCCGGCAACCGAGCGGATCGGCCCTGAGGGACGAGTAGGGGGCAAAGGTATCACCCTGTTCAAACCGCAGGAGAACGACCGACACCACACCCCAGACAAACAGAGTGAGGACGACAACCAGAGTTACGGCCAGGGCCAGACGCTCAGACAGAATCGCCATATCGCATGATCCCTTCGTGGCGTGTGAGAAAGAGCGTCAAGCTCCGCTGATCAATAGTGTGGTCGCCGTACCAGACCCCTTCCATGATCGTCATGTTGTCGGTCAACGCAGCCAAAACAGCAGTCAGCTCCTGACCGCGCTGGTAAATTTCCCTTAAATAATCGCGGTTTGATTTATAACGGGCAAGTTTCAGATAGCCGTCATCGGCCAGACGTGCCAAGGCGCCAAGGATCAGCGCCCGGAGGGCGAGACGGACCTCCCCTCTGGTGAGCAGGTCATTGGCCAGTGCCGTCCAGCGATCAGCTGGCAGAGCGTCGGCCAACAGACCCTCAGACTCCAGATCCGGGACAACCAGAATATCTTCTGTGGAGGGCTTCGCACGCCGCTGCCGCCGCCGCCAACTCCGATAAAGCCAGATAGCGGCCAGCGAAACACCGAGGGCACAAAGGAGGTAGAGAGCGAGCAATAACGGATCGGCTTCCGTCAGGAACGCGGGAGCTGAAGAGCTGTTTGGTTCAATATCAGGCATCAATTTTTGCAGCCACTCGGCCAGTGTTGTGAAGAGAGACTTAAACTGCACTCCGAGCCAACGCAGACCGTCGAGAATGGCATCACCGAGTGGAGCCAGAAAGGCGCGATCATGATTCTCGGGGAGCGGTTCCCGCGGCTGCCGCCATTCGTATCGCGCCGAGTTCATCTCGGTGGCGACCGCCTCCCTGAGTTCACTCGGCAAGATGGTCTGTTGGTCGGCCCATCCTGATGCAGGGAGAAGAGTCAGACTGGCCAGAGTCAGACCAAGAAGCAAAAACCGGGTGACACCGGTCTGAATCCGGCGCAGCTCAACGCACAGATCAGCGCCGCTCGAGAGCGATGCGCCGTAAAAACAGCGGAGCACATAGGCCGCCTTCACCAGCGGATCGATCAGCAAATAGACGAATAGAGAGACAACGGTCCAGAAAGTTGTATTGAGCAGATGCAGGTTGCTCGTAACAAAGATCGATTCGATCCCGAAAAGCGTATGCAAAAGGTGGGGGAAGAGATAGAGGGATGCGGCGATCGCTGGCAACAGAATTATCCAGAAAAAACCGAGCAGACCGAGCGTGAGGTGATTTTGTCCCGGCCAGGCCTGCGCCTGATGCCAGGCCGTCGCTATTTCCCGGCGCAGCGACTCCCGCCCCTGACCGACGACCGCAAAATTCTGAAACAGGGCAAAACACCAGCCGAACGGCAGCGTGAGCAGCGCTGCGACCGGCAACAGAAAAAGACCGAACGGCTGCAGTGCCAGCTGGGCGAAAAAAATCCGTGGGAGCCTGATCCAGATCGAACCGATCGGGGCATCGTTGAGGTGGTGAAGAAGCCGATCACAAAACAGGGCTTGCCCGACCTTCATCAGCGCAAAGAGCAGAGCCATGCCGAGAGCGGCCTCCGACAGATGCTCCCAGGCGTGTGCCCCCCGGCTCATATCGGCAACAAAAAAGAGGGTGCCGAGGACAAAGGGGACGGCGCAAAGATAATAGGCGACCCACGCCGCAAGGGGAGCGCGTCGCAAAAGATGCGTCGCCTCTTCGAGCAGGTCGATACTGCTGACCTCAGCTTTTGGTCCCCGCTTCAGAATCTGCATCTCTCGCCGCTCAATGCCACAACGTCCCCTCATGAAAACTGGAGGGGAGAAAAAGGAGGATCGAACCGAGATAATAGAACCATAACCAGCAGGCAAACAGCCCGGAGAAGACCATCACCAGCCAGAACAGTCCCCCGCCCCACGAGCCCCCGGCGACAACGGTCGTCGTCAGCGACTCAAGGCAACTCGCACAGACAACCCGACCACGATATTCCGAAATGCACTCACGGCAAAAATATCGACTGCATTCCGGACAACAGGCGACCGCTTCGCGCGAAACATGATTGAAACAGCGTCGGGACGAAAGGTTCATACGGACCCCTTCGCGGCCGACTCCCGGCGCATACGAATAACCCCGGCCAGACCAGAAACAGTACAAAAAACACCGATGACAATATAGAGCGCCGTTATAACGGCCAGAAACGGGTGCTCTAAAAGTTGCAACGACGACAGGGCATAATACTGCCGCGACTGGTCGGCCAAAAGCGACGGATCTTTCATCATGAAATAAAAGAGCACATAAAAATATCCAGCGATCATGAAAGAGCTATATGTCCCCAACACGGTCCAGGTTGCCATCCGCACGCTGTTTGGTAAACGAGTGTTGCGCTGGGCAACCAGCCCGGCGATCGCCAACAGCAGCACCGCAGTGCCGAGCAGGATATTGAGCAGATAGAGACCTCTTCCGGGAGAAAGAAAATGCCAGACGCTGCCAGCCATGTCAAAAACGAGTACTCCGAACAGGGTCAGATGCCAGCGCCCCGAATAAGGGTGGAGGGTCTCGACTTTATTTCGCAAGACCTTTTTGACCGGAGCAGAACTGTTCCCGGTTGAAACCTGCACCCCTTTTTGCGCGAAATTGACCAGCGGTCTGATTTTAAGCAGCACCTTCCTGGCCTGACGCATGCGCCGGATGGAAGGGAGCTCATGAATACCGACTTTCATCTGCAGAGCACAGCGACAACTTTTTCCCTTGACC
>JACUTX010000283.1 GCA_014859615.1 Desulfuromonadales bacterium
CAAGTAAATAAACAGTTTTCAGGAGGTATGAATGAATACACAGATAGAAGATAAAGGTGCTGCCGTGCTGATCAGGGTCAATGAGGACCGGCTTGATGCCCACAACAGCGGCGAGTTGAAAACGCAGATGCTCGCTTTCTTTGACGACGGGAAGAACAATCTTATTATCGACCTTGAGCCGGTTCGTTTTGTCGATTCTTCCGGTCTCGGTTCACTTGTCTCCGGATTCAAAAACGCCAGCGCCAGAAACGGGAATCTTAAACTTTGCGGTCTGCAACCTCAGGTCAGATCGATGTTTGAGTTGACCCGTCTGCATCGTGTCTTTGAAATCTTCCCTGATGAAGCTGAAGCCCTGGCAAGTTTTTAAAAACAATCTATCTGTGCGGGATAGCAACTGAATCGTTCGGGTCATTTTATGACAGATAAATTTGAAATCGATATCAAAGTTCCTAACGAAACGCGTTACCTGGCGCTGATCGGCAAGATTGGTGAAGACATCTCCGGGACAATAGAGCGTTATCGTGGGGACCGGTCCGAACTCGCCTACCAGATCAACCTGGTTTTAACCGAGGCGATGTCGAACGCGATCCTGCATGCACCAAAAGATAATAAAAATTGTCGCCAGATCCATATCAATATTTCAATACTCAACAACAATCTGCATATAAAAGTTTACGATCAGGGGAAAGGATTTGACCTCGACACCCTCCCCCCGCCCGATTTTAATGAACTCAAAGAGGGGGGACGCGGGATTTTTATTATCCAGTCGGTTATGGATAGCGTCACCTGCCGCAAAGAAGGGGGCGGACACGTAATAGAAATGATTAAATACCTCCCCTAAAAACTTTTTCATCAAAAAGCATCCCGTTATATCTGAGACCCGAACCGACTTCTACCTTACCGATCTGAGCAGACCGGCCAATTCGGCATGACTGGTCAGATAAGGCTCCTGTTCAAATTGCGGTTTATAAGCGGCGAACCTTATCCCTGCCGATTCAGCCGCCATTTTGTCGTAGATTGAATCGCCGACAAAAAGGAGTTGATTAAGAGGGAGAGCCAGTCTTTCTGCGGCAAGCAGCAACATATCCGCATGAGGTTTTGGCCGGGAAACATCCCGGCTGGTCACGACAGCCTCAAAGAACCGGTCGATCTGAAAATGTCTGAGAATTTCATCCATACTCGTACCGCGATTCGTCGCAACGGCTAGTGGACGTGATGCCGACAGCTCCTGCAAAACTTCAAACAGACCCGGTTCCGGCTCCATCCAGGGGATAAATTGCTGGTAGTGCAGTTGTGATGAGAGCTGCAGCGCCTCGGCGACCCGGTCTTCACCCAACAAGAGCCTGAACACTTCAGGACTGGCGGCAGCGTGGCAGATAGCCGTTTTTTCCGTGTCGTTTTCATCAACCAGAGGATGATCAAACTGTGACAGGATTGCGTTGTAGTAAGCAAGATTGGCGCGACGACTCTCAAACAAAACACCATCGCAATCAAAGATCACGCCTTTAATGTTTTCAAACATAACGCCTCCGGCTGCGCAGAATCAGATAGAGACCGACGACGCCAAAAATCAACATCGGGAATGACAATAATTGCCCCATCGTGACATGCCCGGGGAGAAATCCGATATGCGCATCCGGTTCACGAAAAAATTCGACAACCAGCCGGGCCAGGCCGTAGCCGCCGATAAAGCAGAACATCACGACCCCCTTGACAACCTTGCATCTGTGTAAAAACAGCAACACGAGCAAAAGGAGAACCCCTTCCAGAACCGCCTCATAAAGCTGACTCGGATGTCGCGGCAAAAGGCCAGCTCCAGGGAAGATAAACCCCCACGGCACATCGGTGGTCCGCCCCCACAACTCCGCATTGATAAAATTGCCGATCCGGCCAAAAAACAGCCCGATCGGAGTGGCGACAGCGACCAGATCGCCGATCTCCAGGTAACTCTTGTGCCGTTGCCTGCCAAAGAGGAGCAGCGCCACGACCACCCCGAGGAACCCCCCGTGAAAACTCATCCCCCCCTGCCAGATCGCCGGAATCTCCAGTGGGTGCTGAAAAAAATAACTCGCATTATAAAACAGGACATAGCCAAGACGACCACCTAAGATAACGCCGAACACGCCGTAAAAGAGCATGTCAGAAATATCATTCGGAGTGAAATCGAATTTACGCCAACGCAAAATCAAGAGCATACAGAGATAGGAGAATCCGAAACCGAGCAGGTACATCAAGCCGTACCAGCGCACAGCAAGGGGTCCTATCTGGAAAATAATCGGATCGATCTGCGGGAAAATCATAGAACAAACTCCATTTCGGGCAATTTAAGGATATTTATAAAAGCATCTGTTGAGCGATCCGTGCCATATCATCCGGCAGCGGCAATGTAAACGTCATTTGTGACGTGTTGACCGGATGGATAAACGTAAGCCGCCGCGCATGCAGCATCTGCCGCGCAACCGGATAAGCGTTTAAAACAGAAGCACCATCATAGCGCAAATCCCCGAGTAAAGGGTGCCCCGCTTCAGAAAAATGAACCCGGATCTGGTGCCTTCGCCCGGTCAACAGATCGATATCAACCCGGGTCGCAGAATCCGACCGGTGAACCACCCGGTAGCGGGTGATCGCCTCATCCCCCCATTTTTCCACCGACTTCATCCGGTTGGTACCCCGATGTTTCGCCAGCAGAGACCTGAATTCCCCCTCTTCCTGCACCACCTGCCCGGCGACCAGTGCCACGTAGGTCTTTTCAATACTGCGTGCGGCAAACTGCGCCGAAAGATTCTTGTGCGCCCGCGGGTGAATAGAAAAGACCATCAATCCCGAGGTGTCGCGGTCGAGTCTTTGCATCATGCCGACAGAAGGCTTCAGGTCGCGGCGGCAAGGATTCTCCAGATAGCTCATCAAAGCTGAAAAGACCGTCCCCATAAACCGCGACGGCGTCGGCTGACAATCGATTCCGGCCGGCTTGTTGATGACCAGAATATCATCATCGCGATAAACAATCCGGCTTTCATCCAGAAAAAAGTGCTCGAACGGGAGGCCATCGATAAAAATCTCTATTTTATCATCCCGATGCACGGTCCGGGAACCGTCGCCGCAGCGGCGCCCGTTGAGGTGAATACCGCCAAACGCGAGGAGATTCAAGACCAAATCGACAGTGAGGGTCTGATCCACAAGCG
>JACUTX010000029.1 GCA_014859615.1 Desulfuromonadales bacterium
TAGAATATAGGCGCGGTTTTGATGCAGATCGATACCGTTTGGATGCATAAGATTGATTGACGATTCAAGACGCTTAGGTTGGTACGCGTTGCTGACGTCGATAAGTTGAAGCGCTTTGCTCGGGATTGGCAAGTAGAGAACGTTTTCAACGATTCGCATATTCCAGACTATGCCCGGCATCGCCAGTTCACCAATCTTGCGGGGATTTTCCGGACTGGAGAGGTCGAGAATTTCCAGACGGTATTTTCCGCAAGAGAGGTACATCCGGTTCTGCTCAGTCAAAAGTCCCCAAGCCCCGCTCTTTGCATAGAGGGTGTTGACCAGCCGGGGTGACGTGAGATCAGTTATGTCAATGACCAGCAACCCCTTGGTTCCGGTTGACGCATAAACGGTCTGATTCGATACGGCAAGTTTCAGGATTGACTGATTCTTGAAGGAGAGATGAGAGATGATTGACGGGTTTTCTGCGGAACGGATATCGATCAGATAGAGTCCACTCTGGGCTGAGGCGAGATAAAGAACCGAGTCCTGAACAACGAGATCCCAAGCGGTCCCAATGTCTGGCAACGAGCCGCGCAGGCGCAGCTGCAGCGGATCGCTGATATCGACGATCTGCAATCCAGAATAGCTGTTGGCCAGGTAGGCCAGCTTCTTCTTCTCATCGATGTAAAGACTCTCCAGATTGCCCGGAAGCTGCAGAGAGTTGATTGTGGCATGTCGATTTCTGGCATCCAGACTTATAAATGCCCGTAGTTGATCACCGGGAAGAGTGCCATTAATCGTCAGATCATAAGGGGTATCGAGGCTGCCGGTGATCCTTTGCGTCAGCTCAACGTCTCTTTGCTTGGATGCCGATGGCTGTGGGGGGGCTATCCAGACGAGGAATAGAATCGTCAGGGCGCAAATCAGTCCTCCCAACAGGGCTGCCAGAACTGTTTTTTTTCTAAATTTCATGCTTTGTCTCAGTTCGGGTTGGAAGCCATTTGTCAATAATATCCAGGAGCTGCTGTTGCCTGAATGGTTTGTTCAGACAGTCATTCATCCCGGCTTTCAGGCAGCGGACTCTCTCCTGCTGGTGAATGTGTGCGGTCAATGCAATAATCGGAATGCTCTGGTCGGTTTCACGAATTTTGCGGGTCGCTTCAAAGCCGTCCATATAAGGCATTTCGCAATCCATAAAGATCAGATCGTAGGTGGATGTTGCGAGAGCTTCAAGAACCAGACGTCCGTCGCCTCTGGTATCGAAGCTGCAGCCAGCTTTGTCGAGGATCATTCCGATAAGTTTCTGGGTGGTTTCGTTGTCCTCGGCCAGAAGAATATGTCCGCTTTTTGGCAAAGGGTTGGTAAAGGGTGAACAGGGGATCAGAGTCGATGGCGCCTGCCCCCTGCCAGTTTTATCAGTGTAAACGGCTTCGGGCTCTGCCGGCGTGAGTGGCAGGGAGACCCAGAAGGTGGAACCCTGGTCGGGGACGCTCTGAACGCCGCACTCTCCCTCCATCAGATGAGTTAGCTCCCGGACGATCGACAGGCCGAGCCCCGAACCGCCAAATTTCCGGGACATGGTATTGTCGGCCTGACAGAACGATTCGAAAACTTTGCTCTGGATCTCCTCAGTCATGCCGATGCCGCTGTCGGTGATCGACAGTTTGATCGCCGGTTTTCCTTTTTCGTCGATCCTGCTGTTTGCTGTCAGTAAAATTTCGCCCTGGTGCGTAAATTTCACCGCGTTGCTGATCAGGTTCAATAAGATCTGCTTGATCCGTAAAGCATCACCGTAATAGAAACCGCAGCAGTCGGCAGGCAAATGGGAGCGAATTCTCAACCTTTTACTCTGAGCCTGATTGGTGAAAAGTGAAAGGACCCTTTCACAGATCTCCTGCATCGAAAACGGAGCTGTTTCAAGACTTAACTTCCCCGCTTCAATTTTTGAAAAATCGAGAACATCATCGAGAATGTTCAGCAAAAGTTCCCCCGAGTTGCGAATGGTGTCTGCCATCCGTCGTTCCCTCTCGGGCAGGTTAGTGCAAACCAGTTGTTCTGCCATCCCCATGATGCCGATCATCGGCGTACGAATTTCATGACTCATTTTCGCCAGAAATTGTGATTTTGCCTGGCTCACCACTTCTGCCGCTTCTTTTGCTTCTTGCAGCGCGTTGATAGCAACCTGCAGTTCTGCATTTTTTTCCTGAATGGAGAGTGTGCGTTGATGAACCAGAGCTTCGAGATTCTGTCGGTGGGCTTCAAGTTGATCATCACGCAGTTCTATCTGTTCCAGCATGCTATTGAAGCCGAGAATAAGAGCTCCAATTTCATCGTTAGTTGTTTTCTTTGCACGCAGAGAGAAATCTTTTTTTGCCGAGACGCTGGCCATGATCTCGGCTAATTCATTGATCGGTCGAGATATGATTAACTGCATTCGTGCAGAGAGGAAGTAGGCGATGAGTGCCAGTAGCATGAAAACCGCGAAACTGGCGGCCACAATATGATAAACGGATTGATAGAGTCTGGAGAGGTTCGCCTGCAAAACAACAATACCGTGCAGCCCGTCGGTAGTGATGATGGGGGAAAAAAGATTGAGTCGATCTGAATCGAAGCGGTGATGACTTGTTTTATCCCTGATTACCTGCAGGATCTCATTCCGGTTGAGTTCGAGCTTTTTGTCCGGATTGTTCCCCAGATCACCTCTGCCGAGATAGTGGGCGATCGGATCCCCTTTAGCCGAGAGGATATACGCTGCCATAATGTCGGGTTCACTGGCGAGCGAAGCGAGTATCTGTTTGGCGATCTGATTTTTTTTCAGGGTGATGGCAGGTTGTGCATTGATGCCGATAATGCCGGCAGTTGTCGTGAGACGGTTGACCATCGATTGCTGATAGGAGAAAACTTCGGACAGGATGGATGATCCGGAGGCCAAAAACAGGACGATCAGGCTGGTCAACATGATAATGCTGATCAGCTTCTGTTTCAGAGGTGTTCTTCTTATAAATTCACTCAGCAGGCCCATAGTGATTTGTTTACCCTTTTTTTATCTCAATACCGAGTGTCTGTATCTTTTTACGTAACGTATTGCGATTGATACCGAGAATTTCGGCTGCTCTGACCTGATTGTTGCGCGTCTTAAGCAGAATGATTTTGATCAGGGGGCGTTCCATCTGTTGCAGAACCATATCGTACAGGTCGTCAAGTTCGTTGATGTCCATTTGTGCCAGTGAAGCGTTTAATTTGCCGGTGATCAGGTCCTCCAGTGACGCCCCCTTTTCAGAGACGGTCGAACGGGGGACAAGATCGGGGAAGTCGGTCGGGGCCAAGATCTTATCTGAGGCAAGAAGGGTTGCCCGGTAGAGGGTATTTTCGAGCTCACGGATGTTTCCGGGCCAATGATAGCTGCGCAAGAGGTTCATCGTCTCTTCACAGCAGCCCTGAATTTTTACGCCGAGTTCTTCGTTGGCTTTATTGATAAAAAAATGAGTCAGATCGTGGATGTCTTCCATCCGTTCACGCAGTGGCGGCAAGACGATCGGTACAACATTAAGCCGGTAAAAGAGATCTTCGCGAAACTCATTCAGCTTTATTTTTTCAGCTATATTCTGGTTTGTTGCGGCAATGATGCGCACATCAACTTGAATCGTGGTGTTGCCGCCTGTACGGGTAATCTCTTTTTCCTGCAGAACACGCAGCAGCTTTGTTTGCAGCTCAAGGGGCATATCTCCTATCTCATCGAGAAACAGGGTTCCGCCTTTGGCCTGTTCAAATTTGCCGAAGCGCCGCTCTGTCGCCCCGGTGAACGCACCTTTTTCATGCCCAAAAAGCTCACTTTCCAACAGCTCCCTCGGAATTGCTGCACAGTTAATGGCGACAAACGGCTTGCCGAGTCTTCGACTATTGTAATGCAGGGCGCGGGCAATCAGCTCCTTGCCGGTCCCCGACTCGCCAGTGATCAAAACGGTAACATCCGATGCTGCCGTCTTGCCGACAATTTTATAAACCTGCTGCATTGCGGCGCTGCTGCCGATAATAGCGCGATGGAGCCGATAAGGTTCTTGTAGCTCTGTTTTGAGTTGATGGACTTCAGTTGTGATATCAAGGGCTTTTTGTGCTTTGAGTATAATGGCATCGAGAGCGTTGAGATCAAAAGGCTTGGTAATGTAATCGTAAGCCCCCAGTTTCATCGCCGTGACAGCATTTTCCATGGAGGACTCGGCGGTCATTATGATGACCAGTTTATCCGGCCGCAACTCCCGGAATCGTTGCAACAGTTCAAGTCCGGTTGTGCCGGGCATCTTGATGTCGAGGATCGCAAGATCATATTCGTTGCGATCAAACAGGTTCTGAGCTTGATCGCCATTTGCTGCAAGATCGACGCTGAACCCTTTTTTTTCGAGCGCTTTTGCTAAAACCCAGCGCATGCTCTCTTCATCATCGGCGACCAGTATACGATTGATAGACATAAAATATTTGTCCTTAAAAAGGGATTTGTGTCGGAAGTTTTTTGTCAATATTGCGAATAAAGGGGATAAAAAAGGTGAACGCCGCCCCTTTTTCTGTTCTGTTGCGCGCTTTGATAAAGCCGTTGTGGGTGTCGGCAATTTTTTGGCAGGTCGACAAGCCGAGACCGGTCCCCTGATTCTTGCTGGAAAAAAAGGGTGTGAATATCTTCTCCATATCCGCAGCATCGATGCCCGGTCCATCATCGGCGACTTCTATGGTAACCCAAGGTATCGGTCTGTTTTCGGGTGACATCAGATGGTAATCCGTAGCGATACGGGTCGAGATGTCGATCCGTCCTCCGGTCTCTACAGCTTCGGCGGCATTTTTTACCAGGTTGAGCAACAGCCGGGTTAACAGTGATTCATCGCCACGGATCGGCGGGATACTTGTATCGAGGTTCAGGACAAATTCCAGATGACGGCTGCGGTGTGCTTCCTTTTGCAGTAAAACAATATCGCGAAGAATCTGGGAGAGGTCTGTCTCGCCCATGCTCTCGACACGAGGGCGAGCCAGATTCATTAGTTCTTCAATAATACCGTTGATGCGTTCAACCTCGTGGATGACAACATCGGTGTAATCTGCCAAGGGGCTGTCACTCCCCAGTTCCATCCCGAGAAGTTGTGCTGCACCGCGGATACCACCGAGCGGGTTTTTGACCTCGTGCGCTAATCCGGCGGCGAGGGTTCCAAGCATGGAGAGCCGATCGGCCTGACGCAGTGCGGTCTCCAGCTCGCGTAAGCGCGTCAGATCGCGAATGATCAGTACAATCCCCTCCTGTGAACCGTTCTGGTCAAAGAGAGGAGAGACCGAGAGACTGATCGGGGTCGGTAAGCTGTGCGGACGATTCAGTTCAATCTGCTCATCATCCGATATCGGTCGTTCTTCTTCAAGGGCGAGTCGAATCAGGTCTATGATGCGCGGCTGATCGGCAAAAAGGGAGCTGTAGTGACGTCCGATGCATTGCCTTCGAGAGAGCCTCATACAGGCTTCAGCCGCCGGGTTGAACAGGATGATCTGGCCGTTCAAATTGGTCGCCAGAACCGCCCGGTCTATGTTTTCGATGACACGAACAAAGAGTTCCGGGTCAGCTATAGTGAGCTCAGGAGACATTTAATCCCTCATCTTCTGCCTGCAGGGACGAAAAAAAATGATCCAGCAGCGCTTCTTGTGCGACAACTGTTGGCGCCTGATTAATCGATGCGCGAAAACTAGCGGCTCCTTTTAATCCGCGCACGTACCAGCAGAGGTGTTTGCGCATTTCGAGCAGGGCTTTTCTTTCGCCGGAAAAGTCCACCTGTAGTGCCAGATGCTCCAGTGCGGCTAATTTCTTCTCTCTATACGTTGGGGCGCAGCAAGGCGCTTCTCCCTGGAGGAGCCGGACGGTATCCCGAATCAGCCAGGGATTCCCGTAACTCCCTCTTCCGATCATGACCGCGTCACACCCGGTGACCTCGACCATTTTCAGTGCATCCCGGGGTTCAAAAATGTCACCACTACCGATGATCGGAATACCGATCGCCGCCTTCAACTGCCGGATCTGGTCCCACTGCGCTTCCCCGCTGAAGCCCTGGCTGCGTGTTCGCGGGTGAAGCGTAATCGCATCGACCCCTTCATCTTCGGCAATTCGACCGATTTCAAGAAAGTTTATGGTCTCGTGATCCCATCCCGAGCGTATTTTGATCGTCAAGGGGTGGGAGGTCGCCGCTCTTACTGCACGAAGGATTTTTTTTACACGGGGCGGATCTTTCAGAAGCGCACTCCCTGAACCGCCACGGACAACTTTACTGACCGGACACCCCAGGTTCAGGTCGAGCAGATCGCCATCTGACTCGATTCGTTTCGCCGCTTCGGCAAGATCGTGCGGGTCATTGCCGAACAGCTGAATAGCAAGTGGCCGCTCTGCCTCCGAACTTATTAATAATTCACGGGTACGTGGACCGGCGTAAATCAACCCCTTGGCGCTGATCATTTCAGAGCAGACGAGACTTGCGCCGAACCGTTTCATCACAATCCGGTACGGTAAATCGGCTATTCCGGCCATAGGGGCAAGAAGAACCCTGTTTTTGAGTTGCAGTGAACCGATTTTCATAAATCCATACTCTGGTAATTGCTTAAAAAATATGCAGTTTATCACCAGTCAACCTCTTTGCCTAGAGGAAAACGTACCAATAATCAACTTGCATAAAGAGTAAATTTTCGCATACTGTATACGAAATTACCCTTGACATCTGGTGTTTGAATTGATAGAACAATATTTGAAAAATGATATGAAGAAAATAACATTAATGACTTTTAAGTCTGGTGTTCAGGGCTCATTAAGCTGAATTTAAACGGTTTTTAGTTGTCTCATAGTTTAGTTTTGCGTCGGTACGGCATTTTGGATCTATCCATTTTTGGTCGTGCTTCTTTTACTTGGGCGGGGTCTACCCGTCACTTTTTCCAAAGGAGAAATTGAGTATGTCGACATTGAAAGAAACTCTGCGTAAAAAAATTGATGCGCATCGTCCCCGTACAACCCGCCTGGTTAAAGAATTCAGTGATGTTTCGCTTGGCGAGGTCACTATCGGTCAGTGTATCGGTGGTGCACGTGGTATCAAATCTCTTGTTACTGATATTTCATATCTCGATCCGATGGAAGGGATCCGCTTCCGTGGCATGACCATTCCAGAGACCTTTGCCGCATTGCCGAAGGTTCCGGGCAAGGATCAGCCCTATGTGGAAGGGTTCTGGTATCTGTTGTTGACCGGTGATGTCCCGACCATGGAGCAGACACTGGAAGTTGTTGCCGACTGGAAAAAGCGTTCTGTAGTTCCGCAGTACGTATATGATGTCCTCAATGCCCTGCCTGATGACAGCCATCCGATGGCCATGTTCTCTTCTGCCGTTCTGGCGATGCAGCGCGACTCGGTTTTCGCCAAGACTTACGCCTCCGGCAAGTTCAATAAAATGACCTGCTGGGAAGATATGTACGAAGATTCCAACAATATGATGGCCAAGCTCGGTCCGATCGGTGCTTACATCTATCGCAAGAAGTACAAGAACAACAAGCAGATTGCTGCTGATCCGAACCTCGATATGGGCGGTAACTTTGCCCACATGATGGGTGTTGATGCCCCTTATGATGATGTCGCCCGGATGTACTTCATTCTGCACTCCGATCATGAATCCGGCAACGTATCGGCACATACGACACACTTGGTCGCTTCGGCTCTCTCTGACGCTTACTATGCGTACAGTGCCGGACTTAACGGTCTTGCCGGTCCGCTGCATGGCCTCGCTAACGAAGAAGTTCTGCGCTGGACCCAGGCCTTTATGGAAAAACTCGGCGGCGAAGTCCCGACCGAAGAGAAACTCAAGGAAGCTCTCTGGGCAACCCTGAACAGCGGTCAGGTTATTCCGGGTTACGGCCATGCCGTTCTGCGCAAGACCGACCCGCGCTACATCTCACAGCGCGAATTCTGCCTCAAGACCGAAGGTCTCAAAGACTACCCGCTGTTCCAACTGGTCCGGATGATCTTCGAAGTTGCACCGGGAGTTCTGACCGAGCATGGTAAAGCCAAAAATCCTTGGCCGAACGTTGATGCCCAGTCCGGCGTTATTCAGTGGTATTATGGTGTCACCCAGTACGAGTTTTACACCGTCCTGTTTGGTATCGGCCGTGCTCTCGGTTGTCTTGCCAACATCACTTGGGACCGTGCTCTTGGCTACGGTATCGAGCGTCCGAAGTCGGTCACAACCGCGATGCTGGAAGCTGCTGCCGGAATCAAGTAATCTGATAAATTTTTGCAACTGTTGCATTTAAGCGGGGATGCCATCGGCATCCCCGCTTTTTTTAATTTATGTCGTTCTGTTTTGTTCTCCTGCTCGTTGAGGCGAGAGCATGCCGTTGTCTGTTGTAATTTATAATCTTTACAGGAAACAAAGAGATTGTTAACATCGCCTGTTATTTGTTTATTCCTAAAGTTTTTTGCGCCGTAAAAATGAGCTACCTTGTCGGGTATCTATTTTGTCCAGTTGATTTATTTTTTTATTTATCCTTACCCTTTTTTTGATTCGGTCTGTAGATGAAAATCAAGCGCCTTGACATCATTGGTTTTAAATCGTTCGTCGATAAGATGTCTTTCGAGTTTCCGGAAGGGGTAGTCGGAATCGTCGGACCGAACGGCTGTGGCAAGAGCAATATTGTCGATGCGATCTGTTGGGCAATGGGCGAGCAGAGTGCTAAAAAGCTGCGCGGCAAGGCGATGGAAGATCTTATCTTTGGCGGTAGTGAGTCGCGCAAACCCCATGGCATGGCCGAAGTTTCGCTCTACTTTTCAAATGAGGACGGTCTGGCATCGGCTGTTTATAAAGATTATGCGGAGATTGTCGTTACCCGGCGACTTTATCGTAACGGGGAGAGTGAATACCAGATCAATAAAACACCTTGTCGGTTGCTCGATGTGACAGAGTTGTTCATGGACACCGGAATCGGTGCCAAGGCTTACTCGATTATTGAACAGGGGAAAATTGGTATGGTCCTCAATTCCAAGCCAGAGGATCGACGTTTCCTGATCGAAGAAGCTGCCGGTGTTACCAAGTATAAATCGCGTAAAAAATCTGCGTTACGAAAAATTGATGCGACCAGGCATAATCTTGAGCGTCTGAATGATATCGTCAGTGAAGTCCGGCGGCAGTCCGGCAGCCTGAAACGTCAGGCTAAAAAAGCCGAGCAGTTTCGTGAACTTCGTGATGAACAACGAAATATTGAGACACGATTGGCGCATGATCGTTATCAGGAGTTGGCGATCGGACTTCAAGATAAGGGTGCACGTGAAAAACAGTTGCAATCGTTTATCGATGAGAAGACAGCTTTTCAGGCCCAACAAGAGGCAAGCCTGGAGGCGATACGGCTCGAGCAGACGATGCGTGAAAGAGACGTGACGCAGGAACAGGAACGTGTGTTTCTTCTGACCACAGAAATCCAGAAAGTAGAAGCGACGATCGAAGGTAATGCCAAGGAAGTGGAGATCATTCTCAGGCAGCAGGAACGTCATGCGGCTGAGGAAGCCGAAACGGTTCAGCGCCTTGCCGAGTTAGATGCTGAAGAGATCGCTCTGGTCGCGAGCCTGAAAGCCTTCAGGGATGAGATGGTTCATGAAGAACGGCGTTTGGGTGAATCAGAGCTTAAGTTGTTGGATATCACCGAGCAGGAGCTGGTGGCCTCGCGTCAACTCGAAGAAGAACGCGCACAACTTTACCAATCTCTTGGGGAGATGACGCGATTCAGTTCACAAAAACAGGAAGCTGAACGGCGTTTACAGTCGCTGGCGCTGCAAACTGAAAAGAGCGACTCAGAGGCTCAGTCTCTGCAGCAGGCGCACGATGTTGCCAGCAAGCAGGCTGTCGCTCTGCAGAGTTTGTTACAGCAGGTTGTGACAGAACGAAACGCCATGCAGCAGCAGCGTTCTGAATTCGAAACGTTACGCTCGACCCTCGAAGGGCGGTCTGAAGCGAGTGAACAACTCTTTTCTGCCAGGCGTGAGGAACTGAATCTGCTACAGGCGCGACTGGAGTCGTTGCGACAGATCGAAAAAAATCTTGAGGGGTACGGCAGCGGAGTCAAAACTTTACTTGGCGATAGCCGTTTTAAGCAAATCTTTCAGACGGTTGTCGCCGACCATCTCAATGTGTCTCCCCGTTATGAGGCGGCTGTAGAGGCTGTCCTCGGAGATCGACTTCAATCGCTGCTCGCTTCGGATCGAGAGCAACCGTTGGCTGCCGTTGAGTTTTTGCGGCAAGCCCAAGGCCGTTGTACTTTTCTTCTCCCCGGAGTTATTCCTGCGGTATCGACGTCTTTGCCCGGAACTTCATTGGCCGATTTGATCGGGGTAAAGCCCGAACAGACGGTTTTGATCGCTCTTTTGTCCGGGGTACAACTGGTCGAGAATCTGCACGACTTTTTTGGCGAGAATCTGCCACCGGGGACCGTTCTGGTGTCGGAGAGTGGTGAAACGCTGTCGTCGCGCGGAGAATTTACCGGAGGATCACGGGATATTTTGCAGCAGGGCCTGTTGCACAAAAAGAGAGAGATCAAGGAACTTGACGCGGCGGTTGAAGATTTGACGATCGCTGTTGGCCAACTGGCGCGTGAACGCGAAGGGTTGCGCACTGATCTGGTCGATGCGATGGAGGGTCTACGCGAGGTTGAGGCAGCACTGCATCGAAACGAATTGCAATTGGTTGAGAGTGAGCGAGATCTTGCCGGTCGCCGAACCGAAGTCGAACGACTCTATGAACGGCTGGAAGTTCTCAATTTCGAGGCTGGACAACTGCACGAGGAGAAGTCGGAGCTGACGAAACAGTTGCTGGAATCGTCAGCTTCACACGATACGCAGCAGCAAAAAAAAACGGGGCAGGAACAGAAGGTTATCAATCTTCAGGCCTCTGTCCAACAGCTCCGTCAGGCCCGTGAAGTGGTAGCCGAAGAAGTGACAACGTTTAAAGTTGCTTTTGCCAGTTGCCGCGAACGTGAAGAGAGTGGGCGTCAGTCGCTGGAACAGTTTTCCCGAATGCGTCAGGAACAACAGACACGTGTCATTTCATTAAAGGCGATGCAATCTGACGCGACCCTCTCCTGCTCACGCCTGCATGCTTCGAATATCCGTCTGCGCGAACAGCTTGCAGGGCTGTTTGAAACAAGGGATACTCAGGCCGGGGCGGTCATCCGTCTGCGTGAACAATTTGAATCCGGGCGGGCAAAGATCGATCAGCAGGATGCGCAATTGAAAAAAGTGCGCAGTGAGCTTTCGGGTCTGCAGGGGGAATTGTCGGGTTTGCAGCTTGCCGGTCGGGAGCTGGAGCTGGAGGCCGAGCATCTGCGTGAAACGATTCTGGAACGACATCGTCTTGATCTTCAAAGCTTTACCCCCTCGGGGGAGGCTTGGGATTCGTCCGGAAAAGCGCGCCGCCTTGAAGAGTTGCGCCGTCAGATCGAAGCGATGGGCGAGGTCAACTTGACCGCCATTGAGGAGTTTCAGGAGTTGGAAGAGAGGTATACTTTCCTCACAACGCAGCGCGAGGATCTTCAGGAATCATTAACCGGACTGCAGACAGCCATCAGTAAGATCAACCGGACGACACGGCGTCGGTTTCGTGAGACCTTCGACCTGGTCAATGCCAAGTTTCAGGAGAATTTTCCCCGGCTGTTTCGCGGCGGCAAGGCTGTTTTGCGGCTGACGGATGAAGATGATCTGCTGGAGACCGGGATTGAAATCGAGGCACAACCCCCGGGGAAAAGATTACAGAATGTTACGCTCCTTTCGGGCGGGGAAAAGGCTTTGACCGCAGTCGCGTTGATCTTCGCGATTTTCATGGTTAAACCGTCCCCTTTTTGCCTGCTCGACGAAGTCGATGCACCTCTGGATGATGCGAATATTGGCCGTTTCAATGAGATTGTTCGTGAAATGTCGAAGATATCGCAGTTCATTATTATTACTCATAGCAAACGGACGATGGAAATTGCTGACACACTGTATGGGGTTACGATGGAAGAGCCGGGCGTGTCGAAAACGGTCTCCGTAAGAATTAACGAGTATTGAACCATTATGTCTTTTAAACAGACACTTGAAAATCTGATCGAAAGAGTGCCGGGAGCTCTTGGTGCTATTTTTGCCGATTGGGAAGGGGAGGCGGTCGATCAGGTCTCGCGAATCGGCGATTATGAGCTCAAGGTGATCGGAGCTCATAAAGGGATTATTCTGACCAATATGCGTCTGGCCATGCGCGATCTTGAGAGTGATATTCTCGAAGAGATTGTTGTCACCACGGAACGGTGTCAGACCCTGATTCTTCCTGTGACGCAAGATTATTATTTGGTTCTGACCCTTAAGCGAAGTGAAATGCTCGGTCGGGCCTTGTTCGAAGCGCGGCGCACGATCGCGATCTTGCGCAATGAGATCGTTTGAACGCATTGAATCTCTCCTCCCCTTTTTATTTATCTCAAGGTTGATAACTATGGAGTCGTACCTGAATTTAATATTGGATTTTTTACAAAACATCCTCGCCCGGCTGGGAGTTGCAGAAGCAACACGGCCCTTAGGGGCGATGTTGATCCTTTATCTTGCAATCACTTTGCTTATTTTGCTGCTGGTTTTGATCTTGTGGTGGTCTGTCTGGCGTAAAAGTTATTCCCCGTCAAAAAAAGGGAGCTTACGCGTCGAAACGGACGAGCTTATCGCAGAATCTGACGTCGATACAAAACCGGCGGGTTTAGAGGTTGAAGAAGCCACTCCCCTCAGCGAAGCGGTGCCGGCAGCTGAAGCGGGGGGAGGGTTGGTCAAGTCGATTCGTTCCGGGGTGGAGAAGACCCGAGCGGCGTTGGTTGGTCGGCTCGAATCTCTCTTTAAAGGGGAGCAGATCTTTACGCCTGAACTTTTCGAAGAGCTGGAGGAAGTTCTGATGACCTCAGATTTCGGGATGGCGACAACCGTGTCGCTGGTGACGACCCTGGAACAGAGTTTCGCAGGAAGAGAGGTCACCTCTGCAGACGTCTACCTTGCTCTAAAAGCTGAGATTGCACGTCGGATCAAGATGGTCGCTTGCATGCAGCCTCGACCGATTCAAAGTGGGCCTGAAGTTATCATGGTCGTCGGCGTGAACGGGGTCGGCAAGACGACAACCATCGGCAAGCTTGCCAGTCATTATCGTGAAGAAGGGAAAAGCGTCATTCTGGCTGCCGGCGACACCTTTCGCGCGGCGGCTGCCGAACAGCTCTCTATCTGGGCCGAGCGAGCCGGGGCTGATATCGTTCGTCATAGTGAAGGGGGCGATCCGGCTGCGGTCACTTTTGATGCGGCCAAAGCGGCCATTGCACGCAAATCAGATCTCTTGATTGTCGATACGGCTGGCCGCCTGCACACCAAGACAAATCTGATGGAGGAGCTCAAAAAGGTGCGTCGTGTCCTTGATCGAGAAATTCCAGGCGCTCCGCATCAGACTCTCCTTGTTGTTGATGCGACAACCGGCCAAAATGCATTGGTTCAGGCGAAAATGTTTCAGGAAGCGGTTCAGGTTGATGGTATTGTTCTGACAAAGCTGGATGGAACCGCCAAAGGTGGGGTTATTGTCGCGATCTGTTCCGAATTGGAAATTCCGGTTCGTTTTGTCGGGGTCGGCGAGGGGTTGAGTGATCTGCGTCCTTTCGATGCGGATGAATTTGCCGAGGCACTGTTTGAAAAAGACGAAGTCGCTTGACTTCAAAACTGAGTTTATCTACACTTCTCCACTGATAAGGAAGGTTATCTTTCGTGGCTGATGACATCGTTTCGCGCCTGGAAAAACGAATCGATGAACTGATTGTCTTTCAGGCAAGACTCAGCGCTGAGAACGAGCGTCTGAAAAAAGCCAAAAAAGCTCTTCAGAACGATCGGAAGCGGTGTCAGCGTGAGTTGGACAGCATTTTGTCAAAACTTGATCACCTTGGATAGGATAAGCGTTGAAAAACGTTGCACGTGTCGTCATCTCCGGTCAGGAGTACGCGTTCAAGACTGACGCAAATCCTGAGGAAATTGAGCAGATTGCCGATTTCGTCAATGTTCGAATCGATGAAGTTGCGGCATCAGGTCGGTGTGCTGATACTGTAGGTGTTTTGGTGCTGACCCTGATGAATATAGCAGGAGAGTACTCGCAACTGCTAAACGGTGGTGCTCCAAAGACAGGAGCTGTACAGAAGCGCCTTGAACGGCTTCTGGCTAAAGTTGAAGCGGCTCTGCCGCCCGCATGATTTAAAAATCTTCTCTGTATGGAGAGTTGAAATAGATTGGCAGTATACTACATGCCGCAAGGTGTGTTCGGTTCTGGTTGCCGTTGTGTATAGACAAAAGCTCCAGCCTGCCTTGTGCAGGTTTTGATAGTATTCAGATTTTTTAAAGAGGTGCCAATCGTCATCATACTATTTTGTGTAGCACGGTTTGTCCTCTTTTCTTCTGGTCTGGATGCTGATCGATCGGATCTTGGTCATCTCGCCCCATCTACTCCCCTTACAGAGATTCCTTGATAAACGGAGTCTCTGCCAATGTCGAAACAGACGATTCGACAACGTCTATTGATTCAGAGACAGCAGCTTGACGCATCGAGTTGTGCCCGTCACAGTGCCGCAGTGCAGGAGCATGTCCTCAGTTCGACGGTCTATGCAGAGGCGGTTTTACTTGCCCTTTATGCCCCGATTCGCAATGAGGTCCAGACGCAGCGTATTCTGTCAGCAGCTCTTCTGGCCGGAAAGAGGGTCTGTTACCCACGCCTTGAAAACGGTCGGATTGTTTTCGTCGAAGTCTCGGGTCAACAGGATCTGAAGCCGGGTAAATTCGGTGTGCCGGAGCCGCAGGGGAAAATTGTTGTTTCGCCGCAAGAGCTTGATCTGGTTCTGGTGCCTGGGGTCGCTTTTGATTGCAAGGGAAGGCGTATCGGTTATGGTTCAGGTTATTATGATCGGATTCTGGCCGTTTGTGCAAACGCCAGATTTTTCGGATTGGCGTATACGTTTCAGCTGGTTGAAAAAATACCGGAAGAAAAGCATGACATTCGACTCGACTTTCTCGCAACAGAAGGTGAGAGGATTGAGTTTAAATATAAACCGTTACACTTGATGAGCGGAGGGAGAATCTGACCGTGAACATAGAAACCGTAGTTATTGCCTTTATTGCTGCAGTTGTCGGAGCAATTATTGGGGCGCTGGTAAAAGGGAAGCTGGGTGGAAGCAAAATCGCGAATGCCGAGCGGGCGGCCATGCAGATCGTTGAAGTCGCTACGAAAGAGGCTGATTCGGTTCTCAAAGAGGCTGTTATTCAAGCCAAAGACACGATTCTGCAGGCGAAGACCGAATGGGAAGCAGAAGCTCGCGAGTTGCGTCGAGAAGTGCAAAATCAGGAGCGTCGCATACAGCAGAAGGAAGAGAATCTCGATCGAAAAGTTGATCAAATCGATCTTCGTGAAGAAGAGCTGCAGAAAAGGGAACAGTTTCAGGTTTCCCAGGAAAAACTCCTGAAGGAGCGTGAGCTGGAGATCGAAGGGCTGGTGCAGGATCAACGCCAGCAGCTCGAACAGATTTCCGGTATGAGTACCGAAGAGGCCAAAAAGACTCTGCTCACGTCAATGGAGAGTGAGGCCCGGCATGATGCGGCGAAGATGATCAAGCAGATTGAGGATGAGGCGAAGGAGACGGCCGATAAAAAGGCCCGTAATATTCTGGCCTTGACGATTCAACGTTATGCAGGCGATTTTGTTGCCGAAAAAACCGTGAGTGTTGTTCCGTTGCCCGCCGATGAAATGAAAGGTCGGATCATCGGCCGAGAAGGCCGAAACATCAGGGCGATTGAGGCTGCAACCGGAGTCGATCTGATCATCGATGATACGCCAGAGGCCGTTATTATTTCCGGATTTAATCCGGTGCGCAGGGAAGTGGCGCGACTCTCTCTTGAAAAACTGATCGCCGACGGTCGCATACACCCCTCAAGGATTGAGGAAGTTGTCAAAAAGTCTGAACAGGAGGTCGATGATAAAATTCGCGAGGCTGGAGAGCAGGCAACATTTGATGTCGGTGTGCACGGAATTCATCCGGAGATCATAAAGCTGATCGGTCGGTTGCTCTATCGGACATCCTATGGACAGAATGTTTTGCAACATTCGATAGAGGTCTCCTTCCTCTGTGGCATCATGGCCGCTGAACTCGGTATTAATATCAAACAGGCAAAGCGTGCCGGTCTTCTGCACGATATTGGCAAGGCGGTTGATCATGAAGTGGAAGGTTCACATGCAGTGATCGGTGCTGATCTCGCTCGCAAGTATGGTGAATCGTCGCAGATCGTTCACGCGATCGGCGCACATCACGAAGACGAAAAGCCGGAGACGGTGCTTGCGGTGCTGGTGCAGGCAGCCGATGCACTCTCTGGCGCACGACCGGGGGCGCGTCGTGAGATGCTGGAAACCTATGTGAAGCGGTTGGGTGATTTGGAGCGGATCGGCACTTCCTTTCCGGGGTGTACCAGTTGTTTTGCGATTCAGGCTGGCCGGGAAATCCGTGTTCTGGTCTCAAGTGAAAAAGTTTCTGATGCTCAATCGTATATTCTGGCCAAAGATATCGCCCGAAAAATAGAAGATGAGATGACTTATCCCGGGCAGATCAAGGTGAACGTTATCCGTGAAACCCGTGCAGTCGATTATGCCAAGTAATAGCAAACGTGTATTGGAGTATTGATTAACTGTGCGAATCCTTTTTGTTGGAGATGTCGTCGGACGGCCAGGTCGACTGGCGCTACGTGAACGGCTTGGCCGATTGATCGATATCCACTATATCGATCTGGTCGTTGCCAATGGTGAGAATGCTGCGGCCGGGTTTGGTTTGACTGCCGAAGTTGCCGATGAACTGTTCGATTGTGGTATTGATGTTCTGACCAGCGGTAATCATATCTGGGACAAAAAAGATATTTTTCATCTGCTTGACAGCGATGAACGACTGTTACGGCCTGCGAACTACCCGGGCGATGCGCCGGGGCGCGGTGCGGGTATCTATCGAACAGCAGGCGGTACTCGTATCGGGGTTATTAATCTGGAAGGGAGGGTCTTTATGAATAATCTCGACTGCCCTTTTCGGACGGCAGATCGTCTGGTGGAAAAAATGCGTCAGACGACTCCGATTATCCTGGTCGATTTTCATGCTGAGGCAACGAGTGAGAAAACGGCTCTCGGTTGGCATCTCGCCGGCCGTGTTTCGGCCGTGGTTGGGACTCATACTCATGTTCAGACCGCAGATGAACGGGTTTTACCGCCTGGGACAGCCTATATATCAGATGTCGGCATGACCGGGAGTCGTGATGGCGTGATCGGGATGCGCCGTGAACAGGTGATCGGAAAGTTTTTTGATCAGCGGCCGACCCGGTTTGAAATCGCCAAGAATGACCCCGCTATTAATGCCGTTATTATTGAAGTCGATGCTGACTCCGGTCGGGCACTGAAGATTGATCGGGTGCTTGAGCCCGTCAATATCTGAAGAGTTACGGACTGTTAAGTTAGCCTTGAACATCCTTTCACGCAAGGCAGGTAGAGTATGAAGACGGTTTCTGAACAGATGGAAGTGATTCGTCGGGGCTCTGTAGAGATCCTCGTCGAGGCAGAGCTGAAAGAAAAATTGCAAAAGTCGATCGATGAAGGTCGTCCCCTGCGGATCAAGGCTGGCTTTGACCCGACGGCTCCCGATCTTCACATCGGGCATACGGTTCTGATTCAGAAGCTTAAGCAGTTTCAGGATCTTGGACATGAGGTCTGTTTTTTGATCGGCGATTTTACCGGGATGATCGGCGATCCGACCGGCAAGAATGAGACCCGCAAGGCTTTAACCCGTGAGGATGTGCTGGCTAACGCTCAGACCTACAAGACCCAGGTGTTTAAAATTCTCGACCCTGAGAAGACCCGGGTTGTGTTTAATAGTGAATGGATGGGGAAGATGTCCGCATCTGACCTGATCGGCCTCGCAGCACGGCACACGGTCGCCCGCATGCTGGAACGTGATGATTTTCATAAACGCCACATCGGCAACCAGCCGATCGCGATTCATGAATTTCTCTACCCCTTGGTACAAGGGTATGATTCTGTCGCCCTGGAAGCCGATGTCGAGCTGGGTGGTACGGATCAAAAGTTCAACCTGCTGGTTGGGCGTGAGCTGCAGAAGCAGTACGGACAGCGACCGCAATGCGTACTGACCATGCCTCTTCTTGAGGGGCTTGACGGCGTGCAGAAGATGAGCAAGTCGCTGAACAATTATATAGGTATTACTGAATCAGCCAAAGAGATTTACGGCAAGATCATGAGCATCTCTGATGAGCTGATGTTGCGCTACTATGAATTGCTTTCCGATATTGATCTGGAGATGTTGAAACAGATCAAGGCCGGGGTCGCCGGGGAAGAGGGGGGGCGTCACCCGATGGCGTCCAAAAAAGCGTTGGCGCATGAACTCGTTCTGCGTTTTCATGATGAGGCGGCAGCAGACAACGCTGCGCAGGAGTTTGTTCAGCAGTTCGGCCAGAAGGAGATTCCCGAGGATCTTCCTGTTGTAACTCTTCAGTCGGCTGAGCCGATCTGGATCTGTAAATTACTGTGTGATGCCGGTCTGGTTGCATCAAACGGAGAAGCGAGGCGGTTAGTCAAACAGGGTGGTGTGCGTATCGACGGTAATAAGATTGAAAACGATACGCTCGAACTCGGTCCGGAAGGTGAATTTGTTCTTCAGGCTGGCAAGCGCCGTTTTGCACGGATTGTTTTCACGGTTTAGCCGCGACGGTTACTTATCTTTACGCGCGAGTCATCTTGTTTGCGCGCGATTAAATTTAAATCCCTGTTTTTATTTATAATGCTTGACTCCATTCATACGAATTGGGTATAAACACCCCTTCTTGCCATGGAGCGAATCGCGATTAACACGACTCGATACAAAGGCAAGGAATAAGTAAAAAAAAATAAATCGAAAAACAGGTTGACACAGCAAGATGGTTTGGTTTATCTTCCCCCTCCTGCCGCAAAGAATGAGCGACGCGGGAAGAGCTGGTCTTTGAAAACTGAATAGCAGACAAATAAGATAGTTAGCGTAAAAAA
>JACUTX010000284.1 GCA_014859615.1 Desulfuromonadales bacterium
CTCATTAAAAATTTGATCAAAAGGCCCCAGAAGTTGCTCTACATGGTAGGATCAGATGATCTAAGGATTTACAGGAGACTTTTTGCAGGTCAAAACAATTGACACGCACAAAGTAGGGTAGAGAATGGTGTTGTTTCATGGTATAAATCTGCCATTTATTTTTCCAAACAAGGAGGGCTGATCATGCCAAGTTTTGATGTTGTATCCAAGGTCGATATGCAGGAGGTCGATAACGCCATCAACCAGACGCGCAAAGAGGTCGATCAGCGTTATGATTTTAAGGGGACCCAGAACGAGATCACTCTGGAAAAAGATTCGATTCTGGTTCTCGCTGCCGACGACTACAAACTGCAGGCGATCACCGATATTCTTAAAGGGAAATTGGTGCACCGTTCTGTTTCTCCCAAATGTCTCGATTTCGGTAAGGCAGAGACAGCCTCGCACAATCAGACCCGGCAGCGGATCTCTATTATTCAGGGGATCGACAAGGAGAAGGCGAAAGAGGTGACCAAGCTGATCAAGGAGAGCAAGCTCAAGGTCCAGGCGCAGATCATGGATGATCAGGTTCGGATAACCGGCAAGAAGATCGATGATCTGCAGGAGACCATCGCCCTGCTTAAAACCAAAGACTTCGGGATTGAACTGCAGTTCATCAATATGCGCAGCTAGTCTGTTGGTCTTTTTTTGCCCTTTAAATAAAAAAACGCGCCTTTGAATACAGGGCGCGTTTTTGATTGAATCTATCGATTTTAATCAGAAGTAGGCGCGAAGACCAAAACGCAGAGCCTGATCGATCTGTATGTCTTTTGCCGTTTCCGATAGACCTTCTATGTACTGGTATTTAAGATAGACGTGGATCTTTGGTGTTATCGCATAAAAAGCCTGGCTGCTGCACTCCAGCAGACCATCGGAATCCATGAACGAAAAGACCTTCGGGGCATAAGCGACGGTCGCGCCAAAGCCGACTCCCGCCAGTTCGGCCGGCACATATTCGACCTCGCCGATCAGACCGACATTAAGCGTCTCATAAACCCGGTTTGACTTGCCGATGTAACCGATGAACCCCGCCCCGACTGTCAATCCCGGAACATTCCCCGGTTGACCGTAAAAGCTGAGTGCTCCCGAGCCGAGATTGGTCCGTTCATCACTGTTGTAAAGATATCGGCCGTTAAAAAAAATCTTGCCGTATTCATCCTCGGACAGCGACAGAGCGACGCGCCCTTCAGCACTTTCGTCATTGAAATCGAGACTGACTGACCCGGCTTCAGCCAGCGCAAACCCCGTAGTCAGAATTGTAAACAAAACGATCAATATCAGTGTACGCATAACTCTTTACTCCGTAATCTATTCGGGTTAATCGCGATCAAACATCAATGAGTTGTTTGAGGATACTACTTTTAGCTTCGCGTCCTTCCTGACGAGCCATGCTCTGAATCAGAATCTGCCCACCAAAAGATGCGGTTTTGCGGACCAGAGCATCGGCTGCGGCCCCGTCTTTGTTGCGAAAGGCTTTGATGAGGGCATTATGCTCCTTGACGGAGATCTCCATCCGCCCCGGCAGAGAAATCGACGCGAGACGAAAACGGTTAAACTTTAACAGCATCTGCTGGATGAGCTCTGCCAGCTTTTCGTTGCCGGCCGCCTTTATGAAGATATCATGAAATTCGTTATGTACTTTGAAAAAATTTTTAACGTCACCCTGCTCCGCCAGAAGATGCAGCCGATCATTGAGGGCTTCGAGCTTTGAAATCTCTTTTTCTGTCATGTTCTGGGCAGAAATTTGTGCGGCATACCCTTCCAGGATACTCTTGATAACATAAAATTCCTCAACCGCCCGCTCGGAGAGTGCCGTAACCACCGCCCCTTTGCGGGGAATCACGGTCAGATACCCTTCACTTTCGAGTTGCCGAAAGGCTTCGCGTATCGGTGTGCGGCTGATCCCGAAGCGGGTGGCGAGTTCCGGCTCGGCGACCTTTTCGCCCGGTTTGAGCTGTCCATCGAGAATAGCATCCCGGATCGTCTCCAGAATTTTTTCGCGCAAGGTCTGGTGTTGCTCGATCGATCTTCTCTTCACCTGTTGACACCCCCGGAAAATTATTATAAGAAGTGTATACAGTATACAAGTGAAGTCAAGTCTTTTTTCCCCATCCATATTCTGCAATAAAGCATTCTACAACTTGCCTTTTTCGTGGCTGACACGATAGAGTTCCGTAGTATATTTGTGTAGAGATGCTGAGCCTTTTGTTGATGGTCGGAGACAGGCTAAAGTATAAGCAGATGATTTTCAAACCGGATCCGCCAACACAATGTTTCGATGGGGATATCCTGATTACCCACGGTGAAACGGCGGCAATCAAACGCCTTGAACAACTCGCAACCAGCAAGGGGGAAGGGTGAACCGACGTCTATATATTCATCTACCGTATCGTCAGCTCGATAGCCGCCTCGATGCTTTTTTGGCGAATCGGCATAACGCTGAGATTGCGTTTAAGGGCCAGGATCTCGACCAGCTCGATCCCGGATTACTGAAACGGACAGCGGACGGATTTCGCGAAGCCGGCCTTTTTTTAACGGTACACGGTCCGTTTCTCGATCTGAACCCTGGTGCGCTTGAGCCTTACGTCTTCGAGGCGACAGCTATCCGCTATCGCCAGGCATTGGTCGCCGCTGATCGTCTCGGCGCAAAACTGCTGGTCTTTCATCCCGGTTATGAATACTGGAAATATGGTGGCCGGGCAAAGCTTTGGCTCGATGCTTCCCTAAAGTTCTGGCCACCGATTGTCGCCCTTGCCGAGGAGTTCGGTATACGTCTGGCGATCGAGAATATTTTTGAAACGGAACCGGGGACTCTGGTTCAGTTGCTCGACCAGCTCGATTCGCCGCTGGTTGGCCACTGTTTCGATGTCGGACACTGGCGGCTCTTTTCCGATCAGACTCTGGACGCGTGGTTTACCCCCCTGGCAAAGCGGATCATCCATCTGCACCTGCACGACAACAGAGGATCCGGCGACGATCACCTGCCGATCGGTGAAGGAGATATCGATTTCAAGAAGCTGTTTCGTCTGCTTGACTCTTTACCGAATCAGCCATCAATAACGCTGGAGGCGAGATCGGCAGAAGAGGCAGACCGTTCCCTGCAGAACCTGAAACCGTATTTACGCCGCTGATTTT